>JAUYPT010000140.1 GCA_030695685.1 Nanobdellota archaeon
ATTGGCAATGTTAGTCCTTCAGGGAACATTACTGAGTACACCCCGAAAACTGCTGTAATTGTTCTATCGACATAAATCCCTGCTGCCGTTTTTGTTCTATGCCATTGGGCTCTAAAATCCACGTTGGTGTGCCTTCAATACCCTTCGCCAGACACAATTCAGTTTGGGGATTTTCTCCCTGCGGATGACATTCAATTTCTTTAATATAAATAAAAGAATCGCCAAACATCGCTCGGGTCTTAGCACAAACACCGCAGCGAAAAGAACCGTACATTGTCATTCCCTTTTCTGTTAAACATTTGGCAACAGAATCATAATTTTGTTTCTCGCCGCCGGGAAAATTGAGGACAATCAGAGGAAGCAGATTAAGAATAATAATCACTGCAATCCAACTTTTAGCATGCTTCAGAACTTTCTGAAGCGGCAACGGTGATTTTTGCACTTTATACAGCGACAAAGAGAGTATAAAAGTTATAATTACAAGAACATGAACGACCGTGCAGAAAGGGCATAATGCCTGCAAAATAATTTCTGCAATAATAAGGTACACGACGAATACAATGCCAAGAAGATTCCATCCTACAAGAAGACTGGCAAGAACACCATCTTTCTGTAACGATCTCCATGCTAACAGTATCAACACAAGAAACCAGATGCCGCCAAAAATAGCCACCGGCACATTCAAGATTTCAGAAAAAATACTTGTATTCACGAGAGAGCAGGAGACCTGTGCACTAAAGTCGCAGGCGCTCGCTTTTAACGAATAATGATCAAAAGTAAGATACACAGATGTTAGTAACCCTATAACACCCAAAAATAGGATAATATACAATAAGAGCGTCTTTCTTTGAGGGTTCATAATGTGTGATCCTATTATTTGATACAAAAACTTCATTTTTAGTAAAATACTGTAACTATATAAAATTAACTTTTAAGAAGGATTACCATTTTTAGGAATGACCATCATAAAAAAATATAAAAAAATATAAAAAGAGAGAAAATATAAAAATCAACAGAGGTGTTTGAAATCATGACAGTTACAATTTATACGACCCCAACCTGCCCGTGGTGTAAGAAAACAAAGGAGTTTCTGAAATCAAAAAAAATAAAATATACAGAGAAGAATGTTTCCAGTAATCTCAAAGCACAGCAGGAAATGATCAAAAAATCTGGACAGATGGGAGTTCCTGTGGTTGAGATAGGCAAGGAAGTCATTATCGGATACGATCCTAAGGCGATTGAGAAAGCATTGAAGAAGAAGTAGACAAGAGAGAAATGGAAATAATCTTGTATCAATATGAAGAATGCCCCTATTGCGAAAGGGTGCGGCAGAAGCTGAAAGAGTTAAAGCTCCAATACGAAAAGGTAAATGTCTCCTACGATAGAGAAGGTCCTTTCCGTAAAGAATTGCTGAAAAAAAGCGGTGTAGCCACTGTCCCAGTCATTAAGATAGACGGAAAATATATTGGCGAATCTGCAGAAATAATCACTTATTTGGAAAAACAGTTTGGCAAAAAGCAAAGATAGGATTGATGCAGGCATTAAAAAAGAAAATAAAAATCCCAATCGCTTCAAAGGAGGGGTATCACAAATAAAAATGGGTAATAATGATGTTTTGTTCATTTTATTAGGTGCAACAGGTGATCTTACCAAGAGAAAGCTACTGCCAGCCATTTATCATCTTGTCAATGATCATAAAATAGCTCATTTTGCCATCATTGGCGTTGCACGGTCACCAATTTCTGTAGGAGAGATGCTGGCAGCATCCAAACCTTTTGTGAAAGAAATAAATGCTCATACCTGGAAAAAATTAGAAGCCGCTTCCTATTACCTCTCTCTTGATTTCTATCATCAGAATGATTACCACCACCTCAAAAAGATAGCAGATGATGCTCGTTCAAAACACCATCTTTCTGGAAATACAGTATTTTATTTTTCCACGCTGCCGGATCATTTTGAAACTATTACTAAAAATATCCACAACAGCGGGCTGGCAGAGGGAAAAGGCTGGTCACGGCTGGTGTATGAGAAGCCTTTTGGAAGTGATTTAGCATCAGCACGGCGAATCAATAAAAGTATTGCCCGATTTTTTACAGAAGAACAAGTCTTCCGAATCGATCACTATCTAGGAAAAGACATTGTCGGCAATTTAGCGCTGCTGCGTTTCACAAACCGTGCTTTAGAACCGCTCTGGAACCGCAATCACATCGAATCTGTACAAATCTTATTTTTAGAAAGTCTTGGCATTGAAGGCAGGGGAAATTTTTATGACAAATATGGCGCATTAAAAGATGTCGTGCAGAATCACATGCTGCAACTGCTGGCATTGACAGCAATGGAAGCACCGCGTCAATTAACAGGCCACTATATCAGGGATGAAAAAGCAAAAGTATTGAACAATATTATAGTGCATAACGTCGTGCGCGGCCAGTATGATGGCTATCTACAGGAAAAAGGAGTTTCAGAGCACTCCTCCACTGAAACATTTACGGCAGTTCACCTTGAAGTGAACAACAAACGCTGGAAGGGAGTGCCATTTTATCTCAAGGCCGGAAAAAAATTAGACAAAAAAGAGACCAGCATCCATCTTAGATTAAAATCTGTGCCCTGCCTGCTGCCGGAGAACTGCCCGACAGATTCCAATCATATTACCATTAAGATAGAGCCTCACAGTAGTTTTGCACTGGAATTATTCGCCAGAGTGCCAGGAAAAACACTGGAGATTATACCGATGACGATGGAATTCAGCCAGCCTATCTTCACATTAAAATCTGCGGAAGCGTACGAAATTTTATTGGAAGAAGTGATTAAAGGGGAGCAATCGCTGTTCGTTCGGAATGATGAAATTGAGCAATCCTGGAAAATTATGGAGGCTATTGAAAAAATCAAAACGAAAGTTTATACCTATGCACCCGGCAGCAAAGGACCGCAAGAATTAAAACTCCTGGAGAAAGAACATATCAAATGGAGAGGATAAATGTTCATCAATACAAAACTTGATCGCCTTGATCAAAAAATAACGCAGATAATGAAAAAGATAGGTGTTCCGGTACTTCGCTATTCATTAGGGATTCTTTTTATCTGGTTTGGTTTACTGAAAGCGCTTAATCTCAGTCCAGCGCAGGATTTAGTGGCAAAAACAGTATATTGGTTTTCCCCGTCCTGGTTTGTACCCTTCCTCGGCTGGTGGGAAGTAGTTATCGGCTTATGCCTTGTTCATAAAGCGCTGATCCGTCTCGGCATCTTATTGTTAGCAGTGCAAATGGCCGGCACTTTTTTACCGTTTGTCTTATTGCCGGAGGTAGTGTTTGGGACAAAATTTTATGCTTTAACACTCGAAGGGCAGTATATCATCAAAAATATCATTATCATTGCTGCCGCCATTGTCATTGGAAGTCATGTTAGGGATAAGAAGTAAATCCATTAATAAAAGTAAAAAATCCCAATCACAGCAGTCAAGTCATTGCATTCGTGAGTTGCCTGCTGGCAACAGCTGCGGGGTATGAACCCATTTCTCAGGAATCAACAATATCTTTATAAATGAACAATAATCTAATTCATCTATGAGAAAACGGACAACAACAGTTGATCTTGCAAACGTTCACATTACGAACACAGATTTGCCGGAAACCAATTCTTACATTGGAGCAAATCAAAACCGACAGGAATTAGAAGAATTAAGTGATCTTTTTCCGGAAGATTTTCGGAAACATGTACAATATTTTGGCCATAGCAATCAAAAAGCGCTTAATCTTGGCATGCTCTGTTTCTATTACGTCGCTGTCGGAATGTATAACGCCAGCAGGAAATGATTTATGATTGAATGTAGGGCATTGGTAGAAAGCATAGGCAAAGCAAGAACTTCTGTTGAAAAATTAGGAGGAAAATTTAAAGGAAATTATATCTTTAAAGACATCATTTTTGTTCTAAGGAAGAAGAAGTCAAAGAAAACCGACCACCACTGGTCAATATGCAGAGAGGCACTGCCTCTTGCACGCCAAAGGCTTTGCCTTTAAGCGGACCAGTGGCATGCTCGCTCGGGTCGGTTTTCTGACGCTGAGATTTCCAAGGGATGTTTATCTCAATGTTAACCACTCGTGAATACACGAGTGGAAATCACAGCTTATAATGAAATATAAACATAGTGAGGTTAATTGAAAAATGACATCTGTTACTATTTTATTTGCAACAAGGATTTTGTTGATAGTTTTTGGTATATTATTTGGAGTATTATTATTAACTCTTAAAAATAGAATAGTTTATTTGAATGAAGCAGTACGAAGGCAAAACCATTCACTTCAAATATTATTTAAAATATTAATCTATATCTCTGCTATCGCTTCATTTATAGGATCTTTAACTTTAGCATTGACAATTTTTGGAATAATATAAAATTATTAATAAAAAGTATGTATATAAATAAAAAAAAAGGTGTGTTGGATGAAAAAGAGGCTTTTGTGTTCATTAAAGAAAATATGCTGGAATTTAAAAGAGGATTTGAATATTCCAGGGAAGGATGGGAATATGAATTAGAGAATTGCAAAATATTCATCGAAAATATTAAGAAATACCAGCCATCAATAGAAATAGAAGCAGATGATCAGACAAAATTACAAACTTTATGTAAAAAAATAGGTATTACAAAATTAGTAACAGATTCTATCCCTCAAATTATGAGTAAAATTTTGTCAAAAAATAAAAATTCCAGCTCCTAAGCATATTATTTTATATACTTTCTTTATTTTACAATTATAATGGCAGATCAGATATTGCTAGGATTATCTACAATTGCATTTACCATTGCTTTAGGTTTTGCGGCTGACCTTTTTTTCAATAAGACCAAAGTCCCTGATGTCATCTGGCTCATTGTTTTTGGAATTATTTTAGGGCCAATTCTTGGAGTTCTCGCCCAAGAGAGGCTGTTTGGCATCGCCCCCCTTTTTACAGCCATAGCTATAACTCTGATTCTCTTTGAATCAGGAAGGAAAATGAAAGTAGGAGAACTGCTTAGAGATGCTCCCATTTCAATTCCTTTCATGATAGCAAACCTGGCAACAGCAATTGTTCTCGTCGCCATCGGAACAAAATTTATATTTGGGATGGAATTTGGAACAGCCCTGCTGCTGGGTGTCATTGTTGCTGGCACCAGCTCGCCGATGATTGTAACAATCGTTGACCGGTTAGGAATAAACCGAAAATTAAAAACAATCTTGAGTATCGAATCAATCATAAACAGTCCATTTGTGATCGTCATTGGCATTGTATTGATGGAAGGTCTGGCTTCTTCCCGGAGTGTGTTTAGTTTCGGAAATATCTCATCAAATATCGTGAAAAATTTTGCAGTGTCGATAATGCTGGGCTTGGGCATTGGATTGATATGGTCAAGAGTGCTTTATAATCTTGAAAAATACAAATATCATCATATGATGACCATTTCAGTTTTGTTTTTGACCTATGCCTTGTCCCAATATTTTGGCGGAAGCGGGGCCATGGCTGTCTTGGTAATGGGAATCACCATCGGAAATATCACCTCTCTTAAGATTCTTGGCAAAAAAATGGCAGGCTTAACTGCAGAAACGAAAGATTTCAATGCCTTGATCGCTTTTGTGATACGAACATTATTTTTTGTGTTCCTAGGTGCGATAGCCGGCCTAACCAATTACAAATCAATAGGAATTGGCCTTGCCCTCACTGCTTTGCTGCTCATTGCCAGATTTATAGTAGTCTATCCAACGTCCAAAATAATAAATTTAAGCAAGAGAGAGATAATAACGGCAGGATTCATGATTCCAACCGGACTGTCTGCTGCCGTGCTGGCAGTAATATCATCGACACAGTACCATATAGCAGGAACAGAGAACTTTGTAGATATAGTCTTTACAATAATTATTTCTACAACTATTTTTGCAACGGTAAGTGTCGGGATTGTTGAATATCTCTACAATAGAAAAGGAGCAAAGAAAAAGACAACTAAACTTGATAATATAAAAATATAAATAAATATAACTGTATTAACCTATGAAAGAAACAATTTATCCAAACGTAAAGGCATTAAAACGGAATCCTTTCTGAACTCGTAGATCTAATACATATGTTCCATATCCACCGTCAACAATATTATACAGTCGCGGCTCATCAACAATGACAAAAGCTCTTTCACCGGCAAATTGCACATCACTGCCAGCCTGATCCGGCGTGATATATTTTCCATCAAGACGAACGTCCATTTCTACAGGTTCTTCCCCTTCCGCAACAATATTCACAGATTTCGCCGTAAACCCAAGGAAGATAGAACTATCCCCCTGCGCTTCCAGATCATCAGTATTGCTTTTCCACAATCCACGGAGATAAATGTGATCATGGTTTAACTCGGAAAAAGAGTAATCAACAGTCTCTCCCAGCCGTAACCAACCATCATTACCTATATTTTGCCCGCGAGGCAAAGCGAAAGAATATCCGGCATACAATTCTGGAGTCATCGCTGCTGTCGGCGTTTTGTCTTCCACAGTTGTCAAGCCAGCATCATCAATGCCATCAATCTCTTTCAATAATTCCTGAATCTGCATTTCTGTTTCAGCATAACCGCCTTCTCCGATATGATGATAGCGGACATAGCCTTCAGAATCTATCAGATATTTATGCGGCCAATAGCGGTTCTCATACGCTGCCCAGGTAGCATAATTATTATCCTGAACGACAGGATAACGGATGCCATATTTTTCAATCGCATTTTGAACATTCTCGGTCATTTTCTCAAATTCAAATTCAGGTGTATGAACACCAATAATCACTAACCCTTCATCCCGATACTTTTCATCCCAAGCGATGAGATGCGGCAATGTCCGGATACAATTAATGCAGGTATACGTCCAAAAATCAATTACAATTACCTTCCCCCGCAAATCAGCAATTTTCAAGTCCTCATTGGTATTAAGATAACCAGTAATCCCTGCCAATTCCGGCGCTAAAGGATATTTTCCATCTTTCAGCGGCGCTTGCTCCAGCGGCTGCGTTTGAACTCTAGGTGGTACAATAGTGGAATTTTCTAAATAATAAATAGCGCCAATGACAAGAAGTACAATCATGATTAAGAGTATTCTTTTTTTATTCATCTTTAACACTAATCGATGCTACATAGGATAAATATGCCGGTATTAATGGCAGTACACAGGGGCTGAGGAAGGAAACTAATCCTGCAAAAAAAGCGATGCCTACATTCAATCCCGTCATTGCACTACTGGAACTACTAAGATTAAGTGCAATTAAAATGTCAGATACAAAAGCCAAATTCGCAATCCTGCTCAACTGGCTGGTAAAGACAAGAACTCCTAACGCAATCAAAATAGCCCCAAAAAGAGATCGAAGGTAGACAAGCCAGCGGCCTGCTTTGCGGATAAGATGCTGAGCTTTAGCGGCAAATAATCCTACCGCTAAAAACGGAAGGCCTAAGCCTAAAGAATAGGATAACATCAGAAAGAAAGCGCTTCCCGGCTCTGTTACTGCCAATGCTAAAATAGCGCCCAATACTGCACCGACACACGGCGTCCAGCCAAGAGCAAAGGCAGCGCCGAAAATGAATGATGTGATATAAGTGGAACCAAATTTCTTATTCAGATGAAAGCGATGCTCCCGTTCTAAAAAAGAGATATTAATGAGTCCTAGAAGATACATCCCAAAAAAGATGATGATTACACCACCAATACGCCCGAGCCATTTCTGGACGGCTGGCGCAACTGCAGCTAGAACACTTTGTAATAATACACCGATAAGTGAAAAAATAACTGCAAATCCAAGCACAAAAAAGATACTGGCGAGGAAGATGTTCCAGTTCTTTTTTGGGGAGGAAGGCGTACTATTAACGTTTTCCACGAGATACCTTCAACGTTTTCCTGATCATAAACTCGAAAAGAAGATAGGTTATTATTAAAATTAATGCATGAGCGATCGCAGAGAGAGCAGATTTAGAAACTACTAGTCCTGCCTGAACAAGGAGCGCTCCGAACAAAGCTGATGAAAAAACGGCCAATCCTCCTTTCCAAAAAACGATCTTTATTTTCTTCCGAAACAGCCATAATACTGTTGTTGCGGTCGCACCAATAAATAAGGCACGAAACGGATTGACAGAAGGATAGACAAAAACATACACTTTATCAACAAGAGCGTGAAGCAATAACAAAAGTCCAAGATTGATTAGTGTTTGTTTTGATTTCATTCACTTTTGATATATCCGGTAAATGACACCGGCAACGTCATCGGTAACGAGTATGGAACCATCTTTTATTAAAATGTCGGTCGGTCTTCCTCTTACTGTGCCGTCTTCTGCAAGCCAGCCGCTGGCAAAATCTTCTACCTGCTCTGTTTTTAGATCGATGGTAACTATTTTATACCCCGTCAGCGGATTTCGGTTCCATGAACCGTGGTATGCAACCAGCAAATCATCGTCATAAAAAGCTAACCCAATCGGTGCAGAGTGTGCCTGAAGGTCAATAATGGAAGATTCCATTACGCCAAACTTGCAAGGATCATCAACATAAACATTCTTATCAAAATCAGTATCATGAATATTTTTTCCATAACAAATGGGCCAGCCATAGTTTTTTCCTTCCTTAATAATATTAATTTCATCCGGCGGCAGTTCATTATTTACTAAATCACGGCCATTCTCGGTAGCCCATATTTTTCCATCGTGAAATTCCATATCGACAGCATTGCGTAATCCTGAGGCAAATACGCCGCAGTTGGAACCATCTAACTCGCATTGGACAATTGCTGCTCGCCATGGATGTTCCTCCCGGCAGACGTTGCAGGTTGAACCGATAGAAATATACATTGTATCGTCAAATATTTTTACCGTCCTAGTCCAGTGCGTTCCCGGCGGGAGATCAACTAACTTTTCGAGTGTTTCCATCTCTGCGATGCCGTCCTTGTCAGTATCTTTGACTCTTACGACTTGATCTTCTGCTGCGATATAGACATAATCTTCATGAACGGCGATGCCATGTGGCCGCAGCAGGCCAGAAATGAAAGTAGTTCTTTTTTCTATTTTCCAATCATTATTTTTATCAAATAAAGCGACAATTTCACCTTTGCCGGGAACAGAAGCATAAAAAACACCGTCACTATACTCCAGCATTCGGACGCCATTGTTCGGGCCAGGAATGGAAACTTTCTGCGGGCCTAAATCATCAGCGAAAATGTCAATTGCATACCCGGGCTGTAAAGTAATAAAATCCATGGAATACGGTTCCGTTATTCGTACCGTTAAGAAAAAATAGAGATAATAGATTCCGCCAAGGAGAATAAGCATAAAAACAAGCAGTGCAATTAACCACTTTTTATTCATTCAAGAAAGAACTTTTTTTCTTCTATTTAAATCTGTTGCACTACGAAAAGAATAAATAGTCAAAAGTATTGATAACATACTATAACAATTGAGGTGTTACAATTATGGATCATAAAGTGTTAGGTTGGATACAAATAATTGGAGGCATTATAGCGTTGCTGCCATCAGGAAGGATTGGCTACAGCGGTATGATGGGAATGATGGGCTACGGCGGTTACGACATGATGTCAAGCGGCAGCGGGATTGGAGTTACCATTCTGGCATTGATGTTTATTATTACCGGCGTTCATTATCTAACACACAAAAATAAAAAATAGAAACTTACCTTCTTTTTGATTTTCGGGAAGCTTTTTTCTTCATTCGCGCTTTTGCCAGCCGTTTCATCTTGGCAACTTTCGACGCTTTGCTTTTCCTACTGGGGCTGCGTCCACTTTTTTTGGAACGAGAACGTTTCTTCCGAGAATTTCGTTTTGCTGCTTTCGTTCTTTTCAGCGCTCTTTTTTTTGCCATTGTAATTCACTGGACTCGGTGAAGGCAGTGCCGCAAACAATTACTAATTCGCAATCTTAACCTATTAGTTTGTTTTAACGGTTATCTTCTTCGCGTCATGAAACAAGCTTACGCCGATGCAGGTTTCGTACGAGGAGTTGTAGTCCAGTCATCGTATTCATAGCTGGGCATCAACCAGAGGCTGTCATGATCACACTCTTTCCAGAGCAACCGAACTATCCGTTTCATGCAGAAGGAAGAAGAATGGATATATAAATATTACTTTTTCAAATTTTTGTAATTATTGTCAAAAATGAGCATCATCATTTTTTGATGAACAGATTGAACTTTGATAAATTATATTTTCAGATATCTATTTTATTAACTACTCTTTCGTACTCCACAATCATTTTAAAAAGAAACTGTTATTATAATCAAAAGGTGTTCATAATGGAAAAAAAAGAAATAAAAATTAATGGGATTAAATTTGAGGCAAATATTCCAAATAGTCTTTTATACGAAACTCTTGAAGAAGAAGAATAGAATCTTTATCTTTTTTGTTTATTTGATAAGAGTTCGTGAGGTTTATGGATTTTTTCATAAAATTTGAATTTTTCTCCATGTGTAGAATAGTTACCCAACATTTTCTTATCATGAGTGCAGACCGGCATTCCTGCTTTTTTAGCTATCAAAAGATGTAACGCATCTTGAAATCTCAAATTTGTTAAAGCGATGGAATCAATAAGTGGATCGTTAAGTTCAATATGCCTATGAAGTGAAGTTAGTTCTCTAATCCCATAATCTTCGAGAACCTGATGATATATATTTCTTGCTTTATCTTTAGGAATATTCTCTTCGAGACATAAATTCTGAATTACTTCCATCCTTGTTAATATTGATGTGATTAAGTTATAATCTTCTCTCAACTTAGATAGAGTTCCGGTTTTAATTTTTCGCCTCCAATGCTCCTGTTTCAAATAATTTAAACATTCACTATAAATTAAATTAGCATTTAAATATAATGGATTTTTAAGATTGTGCTGATTATGCTTTGTCATTAAAACCATATTTAGAAATTGGAAATAACCAGTTTAAATACAATTTCATTCTACAAAAATCTTTTTCTAGAATATTCATTAAAATATAGTCTTTCTATTCCTACTGAAAATCCCTATTTTTGGTAATCTCATATCCTTCTTTTGTATCTCCAATGATAAATCCTAATTCTTTAATTTTTTCCCGCAGTTGATCAGCTTTCTTCCAGTTTTTGTTGTTTCGCGCCAACAATCGCTGTTCTGCTAATTGTTTCACATCTTTGGGAATAATGAGCTTTTCCTTCTTTACTTTATGGAGATTTAAACCTAAAACGGTGTCAAACTTCAATAATAATGAATACTTATCTTTATCATTCAACAAATCATCTTTGAGAACATCCCAGACAACTGCTAATGCTTTGGGTGTATTTAAGTCATCATTGATGTCATCAGTAAAGTGCTGAAGATACTTTTTTTGTTTCTGAAGATCATTTTTTCCCGTCTTCTGTAATTCCAGAAATGTTTCCACAACTCTTTTCCGTGCTGCTTTTGCTCCTTCCAACGCTTCATCACTAAACATTAATTGTTTGCGGTAATGTGTGCCTAAACAAAAGTAGCGGAAATCCAAAGGATTATAACCCTTCTGTTCGAAGGCGGAAAGGGTAAGAAAATTTTCTTTTGACTTCGCCATCTTCTCTCCGCCAGATAAAACCAAAAATTCATTGTGCAGCCAATATTTCACCCATGGTTTTGTGCCATTGGCTGCTTCCGACTGGGCAATTTCATTGGTATGATGCACGGGAATATGATCGATGCCGCCGCAATGAATGTCAAATTGCTTCCCTAAATATTTGGTAGCCATGGCGGAACATTCAATATGCCAGCCCGGGTAACCAAAACCCCAGGGCGAATTCCATTTCATCTCCTGCTCCTGAAATTTAGATTTTGTGAACCATACCACAAAATCATGCATATTCTTTTTGTTGTCATCTTTTTCTACTCTTGCTTGAGAATCAACGTTAAAGTTCAAGCGGGTTAATTTTCCGTAATCATTTGCTTTGGAAGTATTAAAATAGACATTGCCGCCGCTGACGTAGGTATAGCCTTTCTTTTCCAAAATTTTAATCATGGCGATTTGCTCTTTGATGTGAGCTGTGGCTTTGCAAATCTTATTGGCAGGAAGAAGATTCATCTTCTTACTATCCTGTTGAAATGCTTTGGTGTAGAAATCAGCAATCTGCCAGACAGTTTTGTTTTCCCTTCTGGCGCCCTGGAGCATCTTGTCTTCCCCAACATCGGCATCAGAAGTAAGATGCCCAACATCTGTTATATTCATAACGTGCTTTACTTTGTAGCCATTGAAAAGCAGAGTACGCTTGAGGATGTCTTCGAATAGGAAGGAACGCAAATTTCCAATATGCATGTAATTATAGACCGTCGGGCCGCAGGTGTACAAGCCGACAGTTTTATCTTTTAATGGGATGAATTTCTCTCTCGTTTTAGTTAAAGTATTGTATAATGTTAAGGGCATATTCTTAATGAAGAAGAAAGGGTTTATAAAAGTTTATTTGTAGGAAAGACTTCTGTAAGATATATAAGAGAATACTTTATTTTAAGGTTAAGTGGAACTTACTCCTAAAGCAATGAAGGAACTTGAGAAAGCTCGTAAGACTCCTCAAAGCGAATATATTTCTCATGGAAAACTTAGGAAGAAATTCTCTTTAGACCAGCCTCTTTGAAATAACTCTTTTCTCCATTCTTTTAACAAGTTTATTATCAATCAAAGAACTCATCTGTGAAATTGCAATTTTATTCAGTTTAATCAGTCTTTCTCCTTGCGATAATTCTTGTTTAATAAACTCAGAATTTAAACTCTCTAAGTTCGCCAAAACTACTAGTTGGGTAACATTTGCATAATCTCGCATATTTCCTTTTTTGGAAGGATTACGTTCAGACCATTCCCCCGCAGTCATGCCAAATAATGCTTTGTTTAAAACATCAGCTTCTGTTGCGTACACCAATCTTGCTTCTTTTGCAGAAATTTCTGGTGGGATTAAATTTTCTTTGATTGCATCTGTATGTATTTTATAATTAATTTTCACTAATTCTCTTTTTACATCCCAACTAAGTTTTAATAGTTTATTTTCCTCATATTTTAATCTTCTGAACTCTTTAATAAAGTATAATTTGAATTCTGGAGAGATCCAAGATGCAAATTCTAAAGCAATATCTTCGTGAGCATACGTTCCACTTCCATATCTCCCACTTTTTGAAACAATGCCGATGGCATTAGTTTCCTCGATCCATTTTGAAGGAGAGATGGTAAAAGAATTTAAACCAGCATTTAATCTAACCGTATCGAATCCGACACGGTTAAACTCTGGATTATGTATTTTCTCCCATATCCCTAAAAATTCAACAGTATTCCTATTTCTAAGCCAATTTATAACCACAAATCGGGGATCTTCTAAATTCTTTTTCTTAGCAATGTCAGTTAAAGATATATATTTTTGAGAATCTATCTCTTTAATTCCCACTTCAATCCCTTCAATCTTAATTATTTCCATTTCTTCCTTAAAATCAGCTGAGGGGTGGTTTATATATTTTAGGCGAGGTTGTCCAGTGGGAAGTGGAAAATGATCAACCAGTTAAGTATAAATACTTCATTTTACTCGAAATTAATATGGATTATCATGAATTATTTATGAGAGAAGCTTTAACAGAAGCGGAAAGATCATTAGAAGATGGTGGGTATGGCATTGGTGCAGTTCTTGTTTTAGATCGAGATATCATCTCCAGAGCACGGGGATCAGCAACATATCTTACCAAAGACCCGACCGAACATGCAGAGACACAGCTTATAGATATGATTAAAGGAACTGAGTTATATACGCCGGACCATCTTAGAAAAATGACCGTGTATACCACTGTAGAAGCATGTATCATGTGCTATAGCACATTGCTTATCCTTAAATTAGGTACAATAGTTTATGGGGCAAGAGATGATCAAGGCGGATTTACGCCTGCTCCAGATATTATCCCGCCTATCTTCAGGGCTACTATGCCGAAAGTTATCGGCGGCGTTTTAGAGAAAGAGTGCCTCAATGTTTTTCTCAAAAATAGGGAAGAGATGGATAGGAAATACTTGAATGGGAAGTTATTTTTTTAGAAATTATGCTCCCCTCAAAATTTAGTTGTAGGTTTTTTAGAATTACCGGCAATTGATTTTTCTTCCGCTTTAACTTTCCGTTCTACTCTCTTAATATCCTCTTCCGGAGAGAGTTTTTCCGGTTGAATACCGCTCTTTAACAGAAGGTTCCTGACATCAGTATTATTCTTAACGTGTTCTGTGGTAACTTTACTTTCGTTTATGAGGTCATCTTTTTTAACATTGAAATTTGTTATTTCTGTAGCTAGATTCTTAGCAGTTATGGTAATGGTAGGAAGAAAGTCAGCAATCGGTCTGCTTTTTGGAACTTTCAGCTTCTGTTTCATCTGTGCGGTGCTTATTCCGCCAAATAAAGCTTCATCGCCTTTGCTCCTAATTCTGGCAAACCCTTCATCATCAACTCCTCGCTCGTAAATGATCTTTGACAGCTCTGTTTCTGAGGCGACGAGCTTTTGCCTGGCTTTCATCCTTTCCATCAAGGCTATCCTTTGCTCAATCAGTTCCTGCTTTCTGGTTTGAATAGCAAAATAACTCTGGGCAAAAGCTATCTGTTCTTTTCTAGAATCACCGTTTTGAGCTATGAGATAACAGGCATAGCGAGTGAGCATGAAATCTTCTATTTCTTTGGTTGCTCCTTTAGGCATGGCTATCGTTTTCCTGACGCCGGGAAAATGATCCAAAATATCTTGGCCAGAATTTTTACAAGCTTCTTTTGCTTTTTCTATAGCATTAAGGAAGTTTTCCCATTTATCATACCCCAACAGCTTCTGCAAATCCCTGGCAAAACAGAATTCTATGCCT
>JAUYPT010000058.1 GCA_030695685.1 Nanobdellota archaeon
TGATAAAAATTGAAAAGGTATTTATAGAACTATAAATTTTTCATAGCATGAAAAGAGAGGAAACATCGGGAATAAGTGATACGGTTTGGTTGGCAACCTCAAAATCCCTGAAATTCAGTCCTTTAAGAAAAAACATCTCTGTGGATGTTGTTATCATTGGCGGCGGCATTTCGGGAATGACAATTGCATACATGCTTGCAAATAGTGGGAAAAAAGTTGCTGTGGTTGAAGATGGGTGGCTTGGGAGCGGAGAAACAGGAAGAACAACAGCTCATATAAGTTACCAGCTTGACATGGATTATTCTGAACTGATAAAAATCCACGGGGAAGAAAAAGCAAAGATTGTTGCAGAGAGTCATAAGCAGGCAATAGACATACTGGAATCAATAATAAAAAAAGAGGGTATAGACTGCGATTTTGAAAGACTGGACGGATATTTTTCAGGAAACAGGAAAGATCTTAAAAATGAATTGAAGGCAATGCATTCTTTGGGTTTCCATGAAGTCAGGCCAGTAAATTCCCCCATAAACTCTGTAAAAACCAGCTGCCTTCTATTTCCCTGGCAGGCACAGTTCCATGTCATTAAATACATTAAAGGTTTGGCAAATGCATTCATAAAAAATAAAGGGCAGATTTTTACAGGAACTCGTGCAGAGAAAATTGATGAAAATGGGATTCAAACAGAAAAAGGATTCAGGATAAATGCAAGGCATGTCG
The DNA here is from genome assembly GCA_030695685.1 of Nanobdellota archaeon. Lineage (GTDB taxonomy): Archaea > Nanobdellota > Nanobdellia > Woesearchaeales > GW2011-AR9 > JAUYPT01. Next base: position 718 of record JAUYPT010000058.1, read on the forward strand.
TTGTTGCAACGAATGCTCCTGTGAATGAAAATTCCCTGTACATGAAACAGGCAGCTTATAGAACATATGTCCTTGCTGCCCTTATTCCAAAAAATTCTGTATCGAGAATTTTACTGTGGGACACAGAAATAAGGCCTTACCGTTACATAAGAATAAAAGATTACAATGAATCTTCCGATATTTTGATTGCTGGCGGAGAAGATCATAGGACAGGGCAGAAAAATGATGGAAGAAAAAGATATCTGGCTCTGGAAACGTTTGCAAGAAAACTTTTTCCGATGATAAAAAAAATTACCTTTAGATGGTCTGGCCAGGTTTTGGAAAGTAATGATGGCTTGGCCTTTATAGGGAAAAATCCTGGCTCTGAAAATATTTATGTTGCCACAGGAGAATCTGGAAACGGAATGACTTATTCAGTAATTGCAGGAATTCTTATCTCTGACCTTATATTTGGAAGAAAAAATCCATGGGAAGAGATTTATAATCCTGGAAGGAAAAGCGTCTTTATGACAAAAAGATTTTTTCAGGAAACTGTTAAAACGGCAGAACAATACATTGACTGGCTTAAGATAGAGAACGTTTATCCTAAAATGAAGAAAAACGAAGGGACCATCCTCCAATCTGGCTTGAAAAAAATTGCTGCTTACAAGGACAGAAAAGGAAAAATGCACCTGCATTCTGCTGTATGTCCCCACAGAGGGTGTATTGTTCAGTGGAACGATTCTGAAAAGAGCTTTGACTGTCCATGCCATGGCTCAAGATTTACGGCAGAAGGATATGTTGTGAACGGGCCTGCAAATAAAGGCCTGAGCAAATGGAAAGAAGAAAGTAAAGAATGGAAAGAAAAAGGTAAAGATAGATGATTGATTTAAGAATTTTAAAAAATAGAAGGCGTCACCTATTATGGGAAGTTTCTATAGACATCATTAAATTTAAATATAAAGATTCCTTAAAATTAAAATGGCGGGAAAGATTGTTATAGTAATTCTCCTTCTTGCAGTTATTGCCGGAGGGGTTTTTTTGTTCAACACTGTTTCAAAAAATCCTGTAAAAACAGCAGGTGTCGTAAGCAGTGATACAGCATTAGGTAGCCTTGGATGGAGCCAGATTCCCAATACAAAACTTTCAAGCGTATGTCCTCCTGACGCATTTGGTTATTCTTTTTCAACAAAGTGCGACTTAGTAATAAGCGCATGGGGTGGTGGAATTGCAGATACTAAACGCAACCGCATGATTATCTGGGGCGGCGGTCACGGTGACTATGCTGGCAACGAAGTGTATGCATTGGATTTGGCGGATTTAAAAATGAAGAGGTTAAATAATCCTAGTTCTCCGACTTCAGGTAGTTCACCGTCAACTTCCGACGGAAAAGCTAATTCACGCCATACTTACAGCGGACTTGCTTATGTTGAACACTTGGACAAGATGTACGTATTCAGCGGCTCTCTCTACAGCAGCGGCGTTGCGCAGAGCGATACATGGTTTTTGGACATGGCAACGCTTCAGTGGGAGCGTGTCATCGCGAGCGGGCCAAGCGGAAACTACAACGTCCATGCATTCTACGACCCACAAACCAAAAAAATATTTCTTGGCGACCGCGACAGCCTATGGCGATTTGATCCTGACTTAAAAACGTACACCAGGATAGCATCTTACTCACACGATTTACCAACGTCAAGTGTGTTGGACCCTAATAGGAGGATATGGCTGACAATTGGTGGCACATACAATTCACCAAATTCACCTTTCGTAAAAGCCATTAATGTAGACACAGGTGCAACAGTAAGCATGAACCTAAACGGTTGCAGTGCCATAACAACTGCGCAAGCTCCAGGTAATGGAGATGGTAGCGGCCCGGCAATGGCATATGACCCTGTGGCAGATGAGATTGTTGCATGGATGACGGGCGATACTATTTGGATTATTGACCTTGAAACAAAATCATGTATGAGTCGGACATTTGCCGGAGGTCCCGGTACCCCTACAACGCAGGGCACATACGGGCGTTTCAGATACTTCCCAGACCATGATGCTTTTGTCATCGTCAACAAACCTAGCCAGGACGCATATATTCTTAGGCTCAGGCAAGGCGACTCGCAACCTTCAAACTGCACAGCTATTTCAGGCTTCGCGTCAGACTGCGCCGGCAGCATTCCTGTGCTGTCGCTCACAAACCCGAGCGTATCAGGCACAAATTTGACTGTAACAGTAAGTGTTGCGCAGTCGGGAACAAACGCAATCTACAAGACAGGATATTACTGGAATCAGGCACAAAACCAGTGGATACCA
>JAUYPT010000061.1 GCA_030695685.1 Nanobdellota archaeon
GTTGATTTTTTGTTCTTTTTTTCTTTCCGCAGCTCATATTCATGCTTTTTTCTCTGTCTCATTTCATCCGTCCCATGATAGATTCGTTCTCGCGCTTTCACAGGATCAAGTCCTATGTTTCGACAGATGGATTCAAAGGAAAGAAAGTAATCTTGATCATCTTTTCTTTCAATCCACAGTTTAGCGTCGCGGTACACTCTTGCATCGATGCTTCCCAAATCCTGCTGAGCTCGATTAAGCATACTGACCATTAAATCAAGGGTTTCCAAAGGGATGTCAAGATAATAATCCCCATTCAATAAATCATCGGCCCTATAGAGAGGAAAATATTCCATTTAGTACTGATACGAAGACTATTTTAAAAGAATTGCGGTAGAAAATGAAATACTAAGGAAAAAACATAACTTATTCCACTTGATCCAATTCCTCTAATGCCTCATTTAATTCGTCTGGAAATTGCTGCAGGATTTCGTCATCGCTTAACTCCCCTGCAGGTTCAGCCGTTTCCTGTTCTTCAACGATCGGAACGTCAGGCTCACAGGCAACTACAAGGAGAGAAAAAAGTAATACCAGAATAATCATACCAGATAACGATTTCATTTTTGTACCTCTTTCATTAATTCAATCCAATGTTGTTCTGCTTTCGCCACAATTGTATTTAATTCTTCACTATTCCTTGCTGTGTCAATGGCATCTATTTCTTGATCTATCGCAGCAGCAAAATTTGCAAACTGCTCTTCTGTAATAATGCCTTCTCCAAGAAGATCAAGGGCAATCTCTTCAAATTCATGAACCTTTTCATAAACTTCCTGTGCTGTTAACACTTCCTCAGTTTCAATAGGCATTTCTGTGGCGCTACCAGCAACAGGAACAGAAACTGGTTTAGGTACTATTTCAGCTTTAGCTTCTTCCACCTCGACATCAGCCGGTTCCGCTGGCACCACCTTTGCTGCCGTATCTGCAGCGGTGCTCGGGGCAGGCACCACAGGCGCTTCCATTACTTTATCAGCAGCTTTACCGGAAGCGGCGGTTTCTTCTTTCGTGCAGGCAGCAAGAAGAAGGCAGAGTGCCAGCAGCAGAATGACCATAGATAATTTTTTCATTTTTTTACCGTCTTCATCAATTCAATCCAATATTTGCGCGCCTGTAAAATGACTTCACGCCGCTCTGTTTTTGTTTTCGCCTGATTAAATGCTAACTTACTTTCTTCCATCTTGACGACAAAATCAGTAAGCTGCTCTTCCGTTATCTTTCCTTCTTCTTCCAGCTCTTCCGCCGTTTCTTCGAGGTTATAGAGGCGCAACTTGATTAAGCTGTAGACATTTTCACGCAGCGCTGCAAGACATCCCGCATCGCCACGGCAAGCTGCCTTTTCCGAGACAACAGCAGTAAGGCCGACTTTTCCCCGTAAACAGGCTATTCGTGCCGTACTCGTTGGCAGTTTCCAGCAATCCTGCACTCTTCTGTACAGAGCAACACATTTATCCTGGTCTTCCCAAGACCTGCATTCTTCGGGAAAGAAATTCTGATATTCATTTTTTTGTTCATCCCGTAATTGTAAACGGCATCTGACCCGATCTGTAACTTCTAAATACCCGCCGCATTTTAATTGCTCTCCTGAGATTTCTGCTGCTGGTGGTTCAGCTGCGGAAACACAATCTATTGTTGTATAGCGGTAATACTTCCCAAGGCATTCGGGAATAGAGATTTGTAATTTGTCTACCACTGGCGCATTGTCTACGCTGAGGGTATAGGTTGTTCCAGCGGCTGTAATCTGCATCTTCTGCAGCTCTGTGGATTTTGATGTTTCTTCATACGTCAATTTAGCTTGCTTTCCCGGCTGAGAAAATTGAAATTTGAGATTCTCTACTTGAGCATCTTTCATTGTAAAAGAAGCACTGATTTTTCCGCTGTCATCATAACTGCAACTGTTCAGGGTAACCGCTGCTAATCTACAGCTAAACACTAATCCGGGGCAGGTGAATTTTTTCTGGCCAAATTTTTCATCGTTAATGAGATAATTGCCTGCTTTCGTAAAAATTGCTTCTTCTGATGTAAATGTAGTGCCATCCCAACTGCCTGCGACATTCTCAAAGACAGTGCCGTCATCGCTGTTTTCGACACGCACAGTGTCAAGTGCAGGTGCTCTGGTGAAGGTAATAGAGCCAGCATCAGTACATTCTAAATCACTATACGAAGCGAGAGTATTTCCCGTGCCGCCGCCTCCACCACCACCTCCCCCCCCACCGCCAGCGGCAGCGACGAGTGTTACTGTTAACAAGAAAATAAAAATATAATTTAGTTTTTTAATTATTACCATAGAATTAGCCTATAAAAACAACTATTTAAAGTTTTGGATTACACTGGCTCTGTAGAAAATGTCCCGTTCGCCTGCTCGAATGAAACACTATAAGTTAAAATAATCGAGCACCGAGAGTTGTCGTACGAATCCTAATGCTGGCTCACTTGCCAATTGGCGACATTTTCTACTAAGCCCATTACACTTCAAACGTAATGGTATAATCCTGCACGACTTTTCCGTCGAGCGTTATTTTCCGTTTGATCTCGCCGCATCGTTTGGCTTCTTTCCGTGCTTTGTTGGCATCTTTCGCCAATAACGCTTCGTTAACTTTAATTTCTGTAATACGATACGTCTGATTCAGCACCAGATCTGTAAATTCAGCAGTAACATCAAATAAATAATCTTTTTTAAATACGGCAAAGAGTTTTGGCTGCATTTTTAAAGTAACAAATTTTTCCGTTGGCGATCCTAATTTCGGTGTGCTTTGCTTCTTTACTTTCAACAAGCCATCAGCAAAGGTAACATTACATAAAAGATATTCATTAAAAAAAGAAGCAACGATTTTTGTATAAGTATCAGCACTGATAGCTTGAGAAGCAATCACAAATTTGGTTCCTGATTTGCCAAAGCGCCGCTTTTCTTCGAATGTAATTCCCATCTTTTTGAGGTTAGCTGAAAGATCATTCACCGACTCAATCGTTCCTTCAATAGTTACACTGCCGGTGGCATTTTCCGCAATAAAATTCTGCAGGAAATTAAGATATTCAAACCCGGATTGAATGGTAACGTCCTTTTTCCCTATTTTTACCGTCATCGGCTCTTTAACAAATTCACCGAGACTGTATCGGATAAAGGCGTGATGGACATCATCCGTAATCTTTTTATCGACAATTTTTTTAATGAAATTTGTGGTCATTGTCTATGCCCCGCCTACTGAACTAAGAGACTCAACAATATATTTAATAGTATAGCCTCGCCTTTGTTTGGGAAAAAAATAACGAACGTGGGGAAATGAAAATTTTTTGTTATCTTCAATAGATTCCAGCGGCACTTGGTTGACAATACAATAAAGCTGTACTAATACCCTATCCTTTTCAAACTGCTTGGCAGCAGAAAGATTCTCAAATAATTGATCAACAGTTGTGTCTAATTGTGCCATGTTTATTGCAATCGTTTCACTTCAATGCTTATTGCCGGCCTATTCAAACGGATATAGCGCGGGCATTCTGTGAAATCCAAAGCACTTTTAGTGCAATAATTTATAATCTTTTCCTTTTCTTCTGCATTGCCATAGGCAACAACAACGACAAAGCCTTCATCATCCTTGTTAATAATCAGAAAATCATGTAAATCATGAGTTATTGCCGCTCTTTTTTCCCGTAAAAAAGCAATCCGCTGCGGCAGTGATTCTAATTTTTGGAGGATGAGATTTATTTTTTCAGGATCATCAAATTCTTTTACAGTAACATTTAATCCTTTATCATTCCAGGAGATAAAACCGCCGACACCGGCATCAACGAGTTTCCATTCTCCAAAACTGCCGACAAGAATATCTGCATATTTTCCATTGCACCATTTAGTACCGATGCTGCCGGAAACATCCATCATTACCTGGCATTGATATTGCTGGCAGAGAGTGTAGATTTCTTTCATCGGCTGCGCTGCATGATAGCCGCCGGGATTTTGGTAGAGGAAAACTGCCGGTTGATGTGTTTTTAATGCCTGTTCTAAATCCTGAAGAACAATCTTGGCATCAGTGCAGGCAACTTCGACTACTTTTAATCCACATTTTTTGGGAAGCTTGCGATAACTCAACCAACCGCCTTCCGCCGGTATTAAAACTGTTCCTGAAAATAATGATAATGCCGTTTCAATAGCAGCATCACCGCTAGATGTTAGAAGTATGGAAGAGTGCCCTGTTAATTGCTGCAATTTATTTTTTATTTTATCGTGAATATCCATCAAAACAGAAAAAAGAAGGTTTTTTATAATTGTTTAGCAGATTTTAGCGATATTTTAGTGTAAGTCACGGCAACAGCTGTCAGATACTTTTATAAAAACTCATTATGTAATAAATCTGTTGGGCGGTTGTAGAATTGCACAATTCTCTGCTGCGGGTTCTTTATTCCCTCAACGAGAGATTCAAGCAGTAACTCAGGCCGTATCCAGCCATCAAAATAAGGTGCATAACGAGAATAATCTGGAAAGCGGGATGTAAACCTCAAATTTCTCTGCATCTCTGTTGAATTGTTTTCGTAGCTAAATAATGCAATCTGGTTTCCAACGTTTGTTATTCCATAAACAATGTCAACACTGGTATCATCATAGTAACCAGTTTGTCCGAGAATAAATCCCTCATCATGTTGCAGTAGTCTTTTGAAGACACTGACTATCTCTTCGTCTGTCAAAATCTGATTAAGTATTTCATCGATTCCATTAAATGTAGCCATAGAATGTTTACGACATCAATTATTCTTAAATTTTTCGTTTCTTTTTACTATTTCTATTCAGCCGCCAGTGAAGCTGATTCATGACCGTATTTCGCCGGATAACACCAATCACATTTCCATTTTCGAGAACTGGCAATAATGATATTTCCTGTCCTGAAAAGCGCTGGAAAGCAGTATAGGCCGTATCATTCTTATGCAGGCCTCGAAGGCGATTTAACGGGACGGCCAGTTGTTTTAGGGTTACTTTTGATGCCATTTTCTCTGGTATTCTACTGATGAACTGCACTTCGACGACGCTGTCGCCTTTTTTTCCTTTCACCAAAAAAAGATCTTCATCAGTTTTGGAAAACTGGGCAATAAAATCTTTGAAAGTCATTTCCGGACTGACGACCGGCACAGTGGTCGAGAGTAAATCTTTCACGGGAATTTTATCTAAAATATCTTTGACAACAACCTGGTTATAACTCACACCGGCAATAAAGTAGAGGAATCCGCCTAATAACATCGACCACAAGCCATTGCCGACGCCGTTCCATAAACCGACAAGGCCAAAGAAAAACAGAAAGCCGGCAAAGAATTTTCCAACTGCGGCAGCAATCCTGGTTGCTTTAATCAAATCACGATAGTGCCAGTAGAGAAGCGCCCGAAATGCTCGTCCACCGTCGAGAGGATACCCCGGCACGAGATTAAACAGCGCTAAGATAAAATTAAGCTGATACAGATAGAAACTAATTGCCGAAAAAATACCATTGATGTTAGAAATATTGATCAGATAAAATAATCCACCTAAGACGAGCGAAAAGAGAGGGCCGGCAAGCGCCATCAGCAATTCCGAGCGCGGCTTCATCTCTTCCTGGCTTATTCCTGCCACGCCGCCGAAAAAGAAGAGGGTGATGCTTTCCACTTTAATTTTCTGCGTTTTGGCGACCAGAGAGTGGCTTAATTCATGAAGCAGTACGGAGACAAACAATAATAAAGCAGCGATGATTCCCATCGTCCAATACATCGACGTGGAATAGCCTGGAAAAAAAGAGGGGAAAAAATCCGTGGATAACGCCCAGGATAAAAATAGTAAAATAAACCACCAGCTATAATGCAGCTGAATATCAATGCCAAAAATACGCAGTATTTTTGTTGTACCTCTCATCTACATAACAAAATAGTTATCGTATTTAAATTGTGTCATTTTTGAGATAGCTTTCATTTTAACACAATATTTATAAAATATCTCAGAAACTTCCCCGCCATGAAAGAAAATATCTTTGAAACTAATCGAGGAATCTACCAAGTAGATCCTGAAACTGGTCTATTCACAGTTAATAGGTGTACGACACTACAACGGTATTTGGGAAGTATTGATCCTAATTCGCTCTTTGATACAATGCATGGCGACAAACAAACAATCAACCAGATTAGACCAGATCTGAGAATAGATACTGTAATCTTTAATTTTTTACAAGGTTATACAAGCTGTTTTACACCGGAATTTAAAGAAAGCTATAAACCGTTTGGAATTACTTGTCATAAAACTGACATTATGTTTGTAGGAGAGCATGATCTAGCATTTTCTCATGAATTTAAAAAAAGACTGCAAAAAAGAGAAGATGGAACTATTCAGATTACGTTAGGTGCTGGTCAAGTAATCACTCATGTTTACCGACAGCTGACGGAAGCAGAACGGGGATATAAAGTTCTTCCGTAAGATTACTTTATCTCTCCTATTCTCTTCAACAAATAATACAGACAGGGTATCGGCTCCGAAACATTATAAAACAGCAGCTGAGGATGATTGACTTTTGCTTTTGTAACCACCAAATATTCCCCCGCTCTGGCGGGAAGGTGATCATCTTTAAGAGAAACTCGCTTTTCCAAGGGGATATTAAGCAATGCATCTTTATAATCTACCCTCATCGATCCATTATCATAATAACAAATAATTGTTCGCCCATCAACTGCCATCAACGACCACCGACTTTATACGAAATCGCCTGCTTTCCGCCGGCATAGGGCTGGAAGAGAATGTCAACAACGGTAATATTAACGTTGCCAGACGTAAAAGAATTGTCTGCCATCAGCCAGTCACTTTTTTTACTATCAAGATTGAGGCGAACTCTGTCTACTTCCAAAAGATAGATGCTCAAGAGGTGATTTTCTCCTTCAAATTCGATGGACTCTTCTGTTCCAGCATTGAGTGTATACAGAGTTGTTGCTGGCGCTGTTGTTGTTGCAGGCTCTTCTACGACCGCAGTTTGATTTGGTTTCAGCTTGCAGGTAGCATTCTCACAGCCCCATTCGCAATCCTCATCAATAATCCAGTCACAGCTTTCAATCTGCAGCCCCCGTTTTTTCAGCCCATGGCATTTGTAACCGCGGGTGCATACTTTTGGAGTTCGACATTCATCATCAACGCAGCCTAAATCACATTTCTTGCTGTCAGTCCAGGTGCAATTGGCTAACTGATAGGCTTTATGGGTAGAGCTGATGCAGCCCCAATGAGGAGTGCAGTCACCTACGGCTGTTTCATTAAGAGCAATATCTATTGTTTGATTGAATTTTAAAGTTTCATTAGAAGAAATAGTGGAGGCAGTTTTTTCTGTCATTGTGCATCCTGCAACAATAAAAACTATCATCATCAAAAATGAAACGACAAAAAATCTCTTCACCATCATCAAGAGTTAATTTCGAGGAGTTTATATAGATTACTTCGCATCTGGCTCTGTCCTAAAAGTCTGCATCATAAAGTCAAAACTCTCTCCTGATTTTACATCAAGTGCGTTACGAGGGGACGCTCCCTACGGGAACGTAGCATTTTCTGAACATAGAATCAAGAGTTTTGAAGATGCAGACACGAACGCAGTGAGATGTAGGACAGAGCCTTCGCATCTGAAAAAAATTTAAATAGTCTTACAGTAACCATAGCAGTAATGGCTTTTATAAAAATCATAAAATGGGTTTTGATTGCAGTCGGAATAATAACTGTCCTAGGATATTTTGGCTATACATTAATCTAAGAATTATCCTTTGACATTACCGATTGGTTTTAAGGCAGCAACTCTTCGAGTAATCCCAGCAGCTTCTAATGAATCGACAACAGATTCAATATCCTTATACGCCTGCCCTGCTTCTTCGGCTAATCCTTTCATGGTAACACTATGAACGTAAATTCCGCGCTTCTCCATGTCTTTCTGTAATTTCTCGCCTTGAATTAAACTCATTGCTTTTGTTCTGCTCATCGTTCGGCCGGAACCGTGTGCGGTGGATGCAAAGGTTTCATCAGCATCATCTGTTCCCACTAAAAGATAGGAGCCAGTCTCCATGGAACCGCCTAAAATCACCGGCTGGCCGATTTTGGCATAGTTCTTGGGCAAATCCTTGCTCCGTTTTGGCCCGAATGCTCTGGTTGATCCTTTCCGATGAACTAATAATTCCTTTTCTTCACCATCAATAATATATTTTTCTAACTTGGCAATATTATGAGCAACATCATAGACGAGATTCATTTCTAGTTCTTGAGCGCTTTTGCCAAAGATCCTGCTGAAGACTTCCCTGATTTGATGCGTAATAATCTGCCGGTTGGCAAAAGCCATATTGGCTGCACAGGCCATCGCTTTATAATAATCCTGCCCCTCTTTGGAATTAAACGGCGCACAGGCCAATTCTTTATCCCGTACTTCAATGCCGTATTTGGGCATGACATCTAAAAAAAGGCGTAAATAATCAGTGCCAATCTGATGGCCGAAGCCGCGGGAACCGCAATGAACCATAACTACAATTTGTCCTGGCCCAGTAATGCCCATCGCTTTCGCTGCTTTGGGATCAAAAATATTGCCTTCCCGCACTTCCTGAATTTCCAAATAATGATTGCCGCTGCCTAATGTTCCCAGCTGGTCAAACCCTCGTTTAATGGCCTTATCAGAAACTTTGCTGGGATCAGCCTGCGCTATTTTTCCGTGGTCTTCAATATGCTCAATGTCTTCCTTCCAGGCATAGCCTCTTTTCAAACACCATTGCGCGCCGTCGCTCAACATTTCTTTAAATTCTGCAGTGGAAAGTTTCACAAAACCTTTACAGCCAACACCGGCCGGGACTGCTTTGTATAATTCATCGACTAATTGCTTAATTTTCGGCTTCACTTCTGCAGCGGTTAAATTTGTCGTTATTAATCTCATGCCGCAGTTGATGTCAAAGCCGATTCCTCCGGGAGAAATAATACCATTCTTTGTAACGTCAAATGCTGCTACTCCGCCGATCGGAAAGCCATAGCCCCAATGGCCATCAGGCATACAGTAGGCATATTTCTGAATGCCTGGCAATGTCGCAACATTACTGATCTGTTCAAAGACACCGGCATCCATGGCATCAATTAATTCTTTGGTGGCAATAATTCTCGCCGGCACACGCATTCCTTCTTTGAAAGATGTGGGCAGTTCCCAGACTGCATCGCTGATTTGTTTCAATTCCTTGGGTGCTCCCATCGGCTGTTCCATACGAAGAATATTCACGAGGTTGTTATTTAAATCTTTCTGCGACAATACAAAAACATTTTTATACAAGAATTTTATTGACATAAGATCATGACTGACAATCCCTCGCAAGAATTATCAGATGTAGTACAAGCAGAAAGTCCCTATACACCGCCGACTGCAGATTGTTCGTACGATAAGCATATTCCGCAAAAAAACATTTTAGAGTATGTGCTGGATGGAGTAGATATAGGATTAAATATAGCTAGTGTCCTGACATTCCCAATCATAAATTTGATTGGACCAATTGCAGTTTATTCTATTACTTCGGACTCGGATTCTGCCTGGGTTCTCGGATTTATGGCAGATTTTACAGTTCCTCTTTCCCTTGGCGCAGTCATCGGCGCTGCCTATGGAAAATCACAGCATCTGTTAGGGTACACTAAGCCGAAGGAAGAATAATTATTTTACCACAACCCTTTTAAAATAACTCTCTCTAAATCAGATAATGTTAACCACGCAGGAATTCTATCGGCAAATTCTCCATGCTGTTATTGGCGTACTTACTGTTATCTTATTTTATTACAATCTGCTGAGTCCGCTGGCAATTTTCCTGATGATTATTTCCGGCATTGTAGCAAGTTTCCTCAGCAAACGGATACGGCTGCCAGTATTTAGTTTCTTTCTGGATAAATGCGAACGGGACAACGACAAGAAAACCTTTCCCGGGAAAGGCATGGTCTTCTTTTTTGTCGGGGTGTTATTAGTAATTCAGCTCTTTGAAAAAAACATCGCTCTCGCGGCAATGATGATCCTAGCTTTAGGTGATTCCGTGAGCCATTTAATCGGCGGCAGTTTCGGGCAGATCAAGAATATTTTCAACGGCAAAAGCAAGAAATTATTTGAAGGAACAATTGCCGGAACGATTGCAGGATTTCTGGGAGCGCTTTTTTTTGTTCCCCTTCCGGAAGCGCTTGTTGGCAGTTTTGCAGCGATGATTGCGGAAGTTGTAGAAATTGATTTTAACCACAATACGCTGGATGACAATATTGTCGTTCCGTTAGTGGCAGGAACGGTTATCTTTCTGATGAGGAATTATTTGTAAGGATTGGGTTTGATATACAAATTAATTAAAAATATGAAAAAATTAATCGTCAATGATTTAAAAATTGAGCGAATAAGTGAGAACCATAACCTGAAAGAGTTCAAATCGTATGAGCAAGAGCTCACCAATTTTTTAATGGAAGATGCCCTCAATAACCAAAACCATAGAATATCTGTGACCTATCTCTGGTTTTTGAATACTGGGGAATTAGTAGGATATGTCACTCTTCTCAATGATAGGATAAATCTCGAAGGAGATTTAAAAGATATTTTTCGACAGAAGGGAATACAATATCACTCACTACCAGCATTAAAAATCGGTCGGCTTTGTGTAGACGACCGCTTTCTCCGCAAAGGAATTGGAACAATGATGATTGACTTTTCCATTAAAGTTGCATTCCATATTTTTGAAAAGTATTCTGGATGTCGCTTTGTGGTATTAGATGCGAAAAGAAATGCTACAAATGATCCGATACACTTCTACAAGAAATTAGGTTTCAAAGAATTGAAAGAGCGGAAGAAGGGCACTACGCCGATGTATTTAGACTTAGCTAATAACGTTAAATTTCGTGTTTAAAGCTCTTTTAATAGTCGCAATACGTCTAGGATCTGGATTTCTCTCTTCCTTAATCATATTTTTAATGAATCGTACTGCGTCCTGTCCTCTCAATGTTGGAGTTGCCCTAATTGGTTTTGCCATTGTAATTAAGTTTATAACGAACCCTACTTACTGATTTTTTATCAATTCAGTAGGACTTACTTGTTGATATGTAAAGATATAGATAGATATATATAAGAGTTTCTACCAAGAATTAATCAAAAATCAACCATTCAATATCCTTCCAATCAATTCCTTCGCACTGATCAAACTGGCATGGCCTTTATCACCGACAATGATATTATAGCAATTTCCTTTCTCTGGAATCAAGGCATGATGCCAGGGAAGAATGATATGCTCATAGCGGCTGGCGATGGCATAAAATGAAACTTCTGACGGAAAGCCTTTTTCCTGCATCTCTTGTAAATAGGAACTCTGAGGCAGCATCTGCCAGCAGCTCGTAACAGGATATTGTGTATAGGCAGAGTACGTTCCCTTAAACGGTGTTCCCAGTGCAATCACGGTATCAATTAAATCAGGATGATCCTGGGCACAGGAAACAGCAACAAGACCGCCTAAGCTATGACCAATTAACGAAACTTTTTCTCCTTTTTTCTGGCATACGGCATCAATCTTTTCCGCTTGTTGCGCTGCAACCGTGCGTAAATCCTTCCAGAAGGGATAATTCTGAGCATCAGCAGAAAAACCTTCCTGCTCTAAATAGTCCACCGTCTCTTTCATGTAAAAATTATTCACAAAATAGCCATGATATAACATGACTGGATGGCCATTACTTGAAGAAGGTCTATTCCTCTGAAACAGCAATGGTGCCCGAGAGCCAATAAAAGAAACTTCTTCCAGGATTGTTTCCAGAATAGTCATAGCAGGTCATTTTTTAGACAGTTTAT
>JAUYPT010000066.1 GCA_030695685.1 Nanobdellota archaeon
ATTGATGATGAAATTAAGATCGGCTTGATACAGCACTTATTGTTAAAAATATTGAAACAGAAAAGAGATACGTCTAATATTGAATTATATAACAATTTTATCAAAAACATACCTCTTTTAACGCCAAAAACAAACATTGATCCAGTCCTGGAAGTGTCATTTAACCGCATCAATGAACGTTTTTTTGCCACTGAAATAGAAAAGCCTAATTTAATCTGGGGACAGCAGGCTTTCCGTAAATTAGCCAGCTATAATTTTCATGATGATACGATTACAGTTTCTTCCATTTTTAAGAATGTAAGAGTAGAAGTCCTAGATTATCTCATGTACCATGAACTGCTGCATAAACATCATCAGTTCAAGTATAAAAATGGAAGAAGCAGGTTTCACACCAAAGAATTCAGAGATGCTGAACATCTATACCCTCATCATGAGTTGATTGAAAAAGAGATCAATCACATTATCCGCAGTCAGAAACGAAAAACGAGATGGTGGTGGTGATGAAAGATAAAGATTTTTTAGAAAAAATTGCAATGGAAATGAGGGAAGAATTTGAAACAAAAACAATCGATGTTAAATTACTAGAACAATTTTTTTATGACTATATACCATTAAACCATTGTGAATCATTTATTCAAAAATCATTAGAGTCATTTCCACGGAATAACTGTAGTGTGGCTACTGTGTACCTTAAACATAAGATTCCTGAAGGAAAAGTTATTCCTGGATGGTACGGTCTCGATGTCCATGTTTTCCTGATGGTAGATGATATTATTGTAGATATTACTGCCGACCAATTTGGCGGGCCTAAAGTGTATGTTGGTCCGCTGAAGTATCCATGGGGTACTTAATATTCTCTCCTATAACTCTTCTTTTTTTCAAAACCAGCAGAAGCTTAAGAGCTTCTTTGGTTTTAGTAACGTTGTTGTTAGAAACCATGCAGAAACAGAGCTTCTTTGGTTTTAGCAACGTTGTTGTTAGAAACATTTAAAAATAAAATGTCATTTTTTAAGCTTATGTACGAAAAAAAGCTCGTCAGTATCGGCAGTTTAAAGAAAGGAGACACTATTATCATTGATAATGCCGCCTGTAAGATCATGGATGTCAGCATCTCCAAACCAGGAAAACACGGGCATGCCAAGATAAATCTTACTGCTGTTGGGTTATTAGACGATAAAAAAAGAAATATTGTCATGCCGGGACATGACCGCGTGGAAACGCCTATTGTTGAGAAAAAGACAGCCCAAGTTCTTTCCATTGCCGGCAATACTGCCAATGTTATGGATATGGAAACGTATGAAACGTTTGATTTAGATATTCCGGAAGAATTAAAAGCAGATGTTGCTGAAGGAAAAAGTGTTCTTTATTGGACGCTGATGGGCATGAAAGTAATGAAGCAAGTGAAATAAAATGGTACGATTCGAAGAAGCTAATGCTAGGATTATGAAAAACATTTTTGTCTGCAGAGTCTGCAAGGCGAAAGTCCGTGCCCCCAGCTTAAAAGTATCGCAAGGCAAGATTAAGTGCCGAAACTGTCATTCCCGAAAATTAAAGCCGAAAAGGAAGAAGTAAACCGGGATTGTTACGTATTCTTAAAAAATGATTAAAATAAGTAGTGATTGTTACTTTTTTTAACCCTCCAAACAGAAAGAAATAAAAACCCTCTAAAAATAATAAATAGATGGTAGAAGCAATAATTTCATTTATACTCAAGTACAAATTTATCATTCTTTTTTACTGTAGTATCATTATCTTCTTATTGATCAAACGAAAACAGCTGGATATTCAGTCTAAAATTATTGTCCTCTACCGCATGAAGTGGGGATTACGCTGGATGGATAAGTATTCCCAGAAGCTGCGGGAATGGATTATCGTAACAGGATATATTGGTGTCGGCGGCGGATTTATTGGATTAGTTGCCATTTCGTATATCTTGATTAAAAATCTCTTTGACCTCGTTACGAAACCAGAAATTACTTCCGGTGTTTCGTTAGTGTTGCCTGGTGTTAATGTTCCTGGACTAGGAGTACTGCCTTTCTGGTACTGGCTGATGGCCATTTTTATTATTGCCATTGTCCATGAATTTGCCCACGGAATTGTCGCACGGGCTCACAATGTCGAAGTAAAAAATACCGGCATTGTCTTTTTTGGGCCGATCATTGGCGCTTTTGTCGAACCTGATGAAAAAAAAATGCGCAAAGAAAAAGACATCACTCAATATTCCATCTTAGCTGCCGGCGCTTTTTCAAATATACTGCTCGCAATTATCGCCGTTACCCTGCTCAATCTTGTCTTTGTACCATTACAGCAGACGATGGTCGAGCCGCAAGGATTTACCTTTGATACCTATTTCGGGAAAGAGTATCCGTTTGAAAAAGCAGGCATCATGCCGGGAACAACTATTACTGCCATTGATGGCACGCCAACCACGGATATTACACAGCTGAGCCAAACATTGTTCTGCAGTAAGCCCGGTGATGTTGTAACAATAAAAACTCACAGCAAAACACAACAAATTACGCTTGCAGAAAGCCCTGATAACCCTACTAAAGGCTTCATGGGTATTTCCACGCCGCGGAACCAGTTTACAGTTAAAGACCAATATCAGCATGGCTTCGGAAAAGTAGTATATTATTCTTTAGAATGGATGAATGGTTTAGGAAATAATGGCAAAGGCTTTTTATTCTGGCTGTATGTGCTCAGCTTTGGCATCGGCTTGTTTAATTTATTGCCGCTTCCTATCGTTGACGGCGGAAGGATGGCCCAAGTGTTCTTACATCGCCTGAAAGGACCAGAGAAAGGAGAACTGCGCTATCGGCAGATTAGCATCTTTTTTGTGCTGATCCTATTATTTAACCTATTATTCCCATTATTTGGAAAATTATGGTAGAACTAAAATATCTTCTCAATTTCCTGCAGCCGCTGTTCTGCCGTCGGCGCATTTCGATAAATATTCCAGAAGACGTGCGTCAGCCATTCCACCCATTCTGTATCTTTCCATTCATAAAAGACTCGGACATCGCTCTTTAATTCCCCTTGTTTATACAATTCTTTTTTCTTCTCATCTTTTAACCGAACTATTTTTTGATCGACAATAAATCCTCTCAATGGATGGAGAGCATGTCGAATTTCAAGTTTGTCGGGATACTTCCTGATTAGCGTATTGAGAAGACGAAGATTTTCAAGAGAGGCCAAATCCACTCTGCAGAGAATACGAATCATTACACCCCGCTGCAGCAGCTGTTCCACAATGCTAATAATGGGAATGCCTTCTTCCTGCATATTAATCCAGGAGATATTACCGGAAAAACTGTATAATTCGTGCTCTGCCTGCTGCAGAAATTGAAAAATATCCTGCCGCGTGGAGTGAGAAGGATCATCATATTTTTCAATAAACGCTCTTTTTTTGTCTTCTGGAAGATGATGGTGTATTTCTAAGGGATCAAAATCTTCTTTACGCCGATGAAGACGTATTTTATCCGCTAATATTTTCCTAATTTCATCATGCTCAACGGCATCGCCATAATTCCAGTAGACTACTTTAATCGCTCCTTTTGTTCCCGGACGAAAAACCTTGACATTGATTAAACCTGTTTGTGTTTTAATCTTTTCAACGTATGAATCCGCAGTGACCCAAGTTTTCTCTATACAGTGAGCAATATCCTGAATTGTGCGCGGCTCTTTCTTAATAAATGAGGTTATTTTTTTAATTTCCGGCGGTGTTAAAACCATCGTAAACCTAAGACGCTTCATTTTCTTAAAGATTTCTCTTTTGTAGTATGGTGTTTTAGAAAAATTAGCATAAATAACTAAATTATCTAAAACACTAATGGTATTTATGAAAAAATTTGTAGTTACTGGCGGTCCCAGTGTAGGCAAGACATCTACTTTAGAGGAACTGATCAATCGCGGTTATTGTGTTGTTCCAGAAGCATCAAGACGCATTATAACGGCAGAACAGGAGAAAGAAAGGACCATAGCCCATTATTCTCCGATTGTTCCGTGGACTAATGTCAAATTATTCCAGGAATATGTATTGGAAGAACAGAACAGGCTGGAAGCAGAAGTAGATCAGGAGATAGTATTCTTAGATCGAGGAAAAATTGACCTTCTGGGATATGCTGCTCATTTTAAGATTATACTTGATGATACTCTTCGTGCAAATATTCTTGCTGCTGATTATGAAAAAGTGTTTCTTCTTGATCCTCTTCCACAGTACGAGAATGATACGGCACGGAAAGAAAGCAGAGAAGAGGGACTTCAGATTCATCATGCAATCGCTGAAGCCTATAAATCTCATCATTTTACTGTTATTTCCGTTCCAGTAATGAGTATTGCTGACAGGGCTGATTTTATTGAGTATTATAGTACTATCACATCACAAAACAAAAAGAGGTAAAATCATGGAAAAAAAGATTCAACAATTAAAGAATGATCTCGTTGAAAAAATACGAGAATATTCTCTATCTCAACAACAACAATGGCAGCGAGTGCCTTATTTAGCTTTAATGGCGGACGGCAGAAGCGGTTTTAATGGTAACTATTCCAGGGCGTATCATCAGGGATATTGGGCTTTAGAAAGTTCTTGCAAGAGCGGTTATTACAATGTATATGTAGACTTGGACAATGGAAATTTAGTTGATGCACATCATGCAGCGAGTAGTATTGATCTATTTGACGTCGATATCCCAAAAGAATCTAAATCTGTTCCCGCGAATGAGGATGAGATTATAACCTTAGATCTTGACAATTTAGATGCGCGAAGTTTAGTCAGAATGTTGCAACAGCAAGCACAAGAGCCCTACCCTTCTTATTACAAAGCAGAAGAACAGGAAGCCTGGCGCAGAAAAACGCTGCAAGAATTAGATCTAAAACCAATATATACTCGACGATAATGGCGAAAATAGATACTATTTTGATTGAAGGTCCGGACTGCTCCGGTAAAACTACCTTAGTAGAACAGCTTAAAAATACGCTGCATTGGGATGCCAAGGCACTTCATCACAGGCAAGGAGATCAGTTTCTGCGTTATCTGAAAGAATATACGCAGCAACAAGAAGTTATTTTTAATCGAGGACATTATAGCGAAGCAGTATATGGCCAATTATGGAGAGGAGGAAATCCGTTCAGTAATGATGAGAAAGAATTGTTAGATCAATTCTGCCGGCAGCGGATGCTGGTTATTTTTACTTGTCCGCCATTAGAGTTGATGACAATAAGATATTCCCAACGACACTATAAACAGCAGATCAAAATAGAAGAATTAGAACAGTCACGGCAATTATTTTGTGAAGTGCTCAAGGATATTCCTCACATTACGTACACCTCTCAGCATTGGGAAGAACTGGAACAGGTTATAGAAACTGCACAGAAAATAGTAAGAGATTCAGGAGTACAATATGATCTTAACCGGCACAGAAATTGAAAAACAAGTCAACAATGGAAGAATCCACATTACGCCTTTTAACCCTGACCAGCTGAACCCTAATAGTTATAATTTCTGCCTTGGAGATACGTTAAAAATGTATCAAGACAACGTTCTCGACCCGCAGAAAGAAAATATATTTATTGAAGTAAAAATTCCTGAAACAGGATTTCTTCTAGAGCCAGGCAGGCTTTATCTCGGACATACAATTGAGGAGATGGGTTCTGATTATTACGTTCCGACAATGCAGGCGCGCAGTTCTGTGGGCAGGTTAGGGTTATTTATCTATCTCAATTCCGGGCTTGGTGATATCGGCTTTAAACGGCAATGGACATTAGAATTGCACGCCGTGCAGCCGCTGATTGTCTATCCAGGAATGAAGATTGGACAAATGCTGTTCTGGAATGTTGATGGGGAAATTATATTATATACTGGAAAATATAAAAACAGCACAGGAGCAGAAACAAGCCAGATCTGGAAAGATTTTAGATGAGAATTAACGAAGGCAAGCGCCGTTCCTGCAGCCTTTCTCGCAGGGTGCAGGACGAGCAGTCAAGTCTGCTTTAGAACTACTTTTACATTCGTACTGATATAGTTTATCGCCTCTACAGTAATCACTGTAACGGGCAATCCCTATTTGAGCATAGCCTTTAACATAACGGTCATTGCTAGAATCAGTATCGACACAGTTCTTCACACGCATCTTTTCCGACATAAAAATAGGTGCACCTTGCAAATTTCCCCCTTTCAGCGACAGGGCAACAATAGCAATGACAGCAATAATGACAAAAATAACGACGTAAGAATGATTAAATCTTTTTTTAGACATAACTGACCTCTTTTGACTTAATGTAGAGTAATCTCTCTAAATTTATAAATGTTGCTTTTTGATGGAGTAAAATAATGGTTCAATGATAATAAACAATATAAATATGATTTACTCAATTTAAGATAGTCCATGAAGCAATATTTAGATTTACTGCAACTGATTCTGGATGAAGGCATTTCCAAAAAAGATCGAACAGGTGTTGGAACACGGAGTATTTTCAGCCATCAATTGCACTGTAATTTGGAGGAAGGGTTTCCATTACTCACAACTAAGAAAGTATTTATCAAAGGAGTCATTCATGAATTGCTCTGGTTTCTAAACGGTGATACCAACATTAAATATCTTGTTGATAACGACGTTCATATTTGGGATGAGTGGGCATTCCAGCGATATTTACAAAAAAATGGTTTGGAAAGTGCATATTCTCCACAATCTAAGCAATGGAATCAAAAAATAAAAAGATTCAAAGAACGAATTAAAGATGATACTAATTTCGCAAGAAAATGGGGAGAATTAGGCCCAGTTTATGGAAAACAATGGCGGGATTTTAATGGCATCGATCAAATTGCCAATACCGTTGATGTATTACGCAGTGACCCTGATAACAGACGTATTCTTGTTTCCGCATGGAATCCCCCAGAGATTAAAAATATGGCTCTCCCACCATGCCACGTTTTATATCAATTCTATGTTGCAGACAATAAATTATCCTGCAAATTAACCCAGCGAACATGTGATGTGTTCTTAGGCGTTCCATTTAACATTGCGTCATATGCTCTCTTGACAATAATGATGGCACAAGTGACTGGATACAAACCAGGAAAATTCATATGGGATGGTACAAATGTTCATATTTACAATAACCATCTTGAGCAAGTTAAAGAACAACTTTCCCGAGAACCACAACCATTACCTACAATGGAGCCTAATTCTGAAGTGAAGGATATTTTTGGATTTAGATACGAAGACTTTATATTAACGAATTACAATCCGCATCCTGTTATTAAAGCCCCTATTGCCATTTAAAATGATATCCATAATTGCTGCAATGACCACGGAAAGAGTTATTGGTAAAGATAACAAGCTTCCTTGGCTTAATATTAAAGAAGATATGGACCATTTTAAAACAGTAACGAGCGGACATTCTGTCATTATGGGAAGAAAAACGTATGAATCAATTCCTCCAAAATTCCGTCCTCTGCCAAAAAGAGATAATATTATTATCAGCAGTACAATGCCAGAAAAAGAAGGAATTGATGTTGTCAGAAGTATTGATCAAGCAATCGAAAGAGCAAGAAGCTATAAGAATGAGATATTTATCATTGGAGGAGCTTCCATTTACCAACAAGCATTACCAATAACAGAAAGAATGTATCTTTCTGTACTTAAAAAAGAGTATGAAGGAGATACTTATTTTCCTCAGTTTAATGAGGATAACTGGATTGTAACTTCTCGGAAAGAATGTACTGATTTTGAATTATTAATCTACGATCGAAAGTAATTACTCCTTCTCCGCCAAATACTTTTCCACTTCCATCGCTGCCTGGCAGCCGGAACCGGCAGCTGTAATCGCCTGTCGGTAGCGGGTATCCTGAACGTCACCCGCAGCAAAGATTCCCGGCACATTTGTTTTCGTAAATCGATCCGTCTTAATGTACCCCTGTGAATCTACATCAACGAGACCGCTTAAAAAAGAGGTGTTGGGAATATGACCTATCGCCAAAAACACACCGTCAGTTTTAACAGCAGTCATTTTTCCTGTGTTGAGATTTTTAATTTTTACTGCCGTTACTTTTTTGCCATCACCGATGATTTCCTGCACTTCCGAATCCCAGATTACGGCGCATTTTTTATTTTTGAAAAAACGGTTCTGCATAATCTTGCTTGCCTTAAATGAATCTTTACGGTGGATAACAGTTACTTTCGTGGCAAATTTTGTCAAAAATTGTGATTCTTCCATCGCAGAATCGCCGCCGCCGATAACAACTACTTCTTTATTTTTAAAAAAGGCGCCGTCACAGGTTGCACAGGTCGTTACTCCCCTGCCTTTATATTTTTCTTCTGATGGAATCCCTAACCAGCGGGCAGAAGCGCCGGTTGTGATAATGATACTTTCCGTTATAATAGTCTCGCCGGACAATAAAAGTTTAAAGTGGTGATTGCTCTTTGTAATGCCAGTGACAAAATCGATCTTAAATCTAGCACCAAATCTTGCTGCCTGTTTTTTTGTGATGGTAATTAATTCTGGTCCCTGAATGCCGTCCGGAAATCCAGGAAAGTTCTCAACATCCGTTGTTAACGTTAATTGCCCACCATCTTCATTACCAGAGATAACAAGAGGCGATAAATTAGCACGAGCGGTATAAATTGCTGCCGTTAAGCCAGCGATGCCTGTTCCTAAAATGACTACTTTTTCCATTTTTGAATAATTATTTTCCTGACTGATCAAGAAGATAGTACATCAGCAATCGTACACCAGAACCGGTTGCTCCTTTCTGGACATAATCACCGCTAACAGACCAATAGGCAGAACCGGCAATATCAACATGCACCCATTTTGCCTTTTCCACAAACTTACTTAAGAAAACACCTGCAGTAATTGATCCTGCTTCATAGCCCTTTCCTTTCATGGAAACATTATTTAAATCGCTAATCGTGCCGTCCATCCAATCCTGATATTCGTCAAAAAATGGCAATGGCCAGACTCTGTCTCCTGAGTCGATGCCCGCCTTTGTTAATGCTTCAAGTAAAGAATCATCCTTTCCCATGATGGCAGCAGCATAATATCCGAGAGCAACAACGCAAGCGCCGGTTAAGGTTGCCAGGTCAATAATTATTTCCGGATTATAATTTGCTTCTGTATAAGAAATAGCATCGCAGAGTACAAGACGACCTTCAGCATCGGTATTGCCGATCTCAATCGTTTTGCCATTATAGGCGCGGACAATATCCCCGGGATGCTGCGCTTTTCCGCTGACCATATTCTCAGCGAGCGGCATGACACCCAGCAGATTCTTTTTTAATCCTAATTCTGCAGCGGCTTTGATTGTTCCTAAAACAGCAGCGGCGCCAGCCATGTCTGTCTTCATATCTTCAATATATTTTGTTGGTTTTAAGTTATAACCGCCACTGTCAAACGTAATTCCTTTACCTACCAACGCCGTGAACGGGCCGCTTTTAGCTCCTTTATATTCCAAGATAACTAACTTAGGCGGTGTTGCACTTCCTTTGCCGACGCCGACAAGGGCATGTAAGCCTTCTTTCTGCAACTCTTCCATATCCATGACTTTAACGTTAATCATCGGATGGCGTGCCGCAACAGCTTTAGCAGCTTTCTCTAAATAACTTGTTGTTACAACCGCAGCAGGTTCATTGACCAAATCTTTGACAAAATTAGTCGTTTCTGCGATAACTCTGCCTTTTTTCAAGCCTTCTCCAAATGCAGCAGGCGCATGAGTCCACTGTAATGAGACTAATTCTATGTCTTTCATCTTTTCTTTTTTGTCATTGGAAAGATATTTACTGAAAGAATAATTTGCCAATAGCAGCGCTTCTGCCGACGCCATACCTACTAATTCTTCGCTTAATTTTTTGTGAGATGCTGCTAACTCTACAATATTTGTCGAAAAGGAAAGTAATTTTGCGCCTTTCACCTGCGTAACTGCTTTTCCGAGAAGTTTCCGCACTTTTTCAATTGTTAACTCTTCTTTCTTTCCCATCCCGATAACCACTATTTTATGGAATGGTTTCATTTTAGTAGAATAGATTTCTCCAAACTTTGTGGAGAACATTTTTTCTTTCAGAGCATCCTGTAATTCCTGTGCAAGTTCTTTACTATAGGATTTATAGTTATCAGTATTCTCTTCAAAAATTCCTAACACCAGCGCCTGCTGGTCTTCACCCAGGGTTTTAGCGGTTATTATTTTCATTTTTTCCTCACGAATAGCGTTCATATTTTATATCTTTTACATCTACTCCTTTCTTCAGCAAAAGCTCTTTTGTCTCGAGTACTAACTCTTTAAGCCCACAGATATAAAAAGTTTTGTTTTTGAAGTTATTGCCAATGTGTTCTTGCACTCTGCCGGTCTTCCCTTTCCACGATTCCCGGCTTAAAGTTGGAATATAGGCAAAATGAGGATAGTGTGCTGCCAGCTGCTGTAATTCCTGATGAAGCAGGAGTGTCTGCTGTGTTTTCGTGCCAAAGAGCAACGTAAATTTTGTATCAGGGTGATGCGGAAGATGCTCTTTAATAATACTGTATAATGGCGCTAACCCCGTTCCGGCACCGATAAAGCAGTGTTCCTGATGCTTGCTTTTTTCATCAAACACAAAAAATCCGAATGGTCCCT
>JAUYPT010000068.1 GCA_030695685.1 Nanobdellota archaeon
CACATTATTCTCTGGGCCAAAATAGATATTTATTCTGAGCTTCTTGCAAACTTCTTTCAGGCAATTATTCTCTGCTCCCGATCCGGTGGCGAGATACAAAGTATCTATTTTTTTACATTGTTGTAAAGCAGAGAGCGTATGCTCAACAATTGATTTCTCCCCCAGGCTCATCAGAATTTTTCCCGGCAGGCGTTTGGAGCCCATGCGCGCCTGAACAATAGCAATTGTTTTAGACATAATAGGGGGCATGAGCATGATTAGGAACGTTTTGTGATATCTTCCCAGCGGATAAAGTCGTCTTTCTTAATATCTTTATTCGCTCGCGCGCCTAGAACCGCGGGGTAATGAACAGGCCATATTCCTTCTCCCGGTCTTTTTACGATGGTATTCTCCTCCGTAAGAATCTCATCTTTCTTAATATCTCTCCAGGCAATAAAACTCTTTCTAAACCCCTTGGCGGTTTTTTTTTCTCCATCGAGGATGTATTTTTGTGATGTGCCCAGGGCTGCTTGTGCTATTCTTATTCCTCGGCACATCTCTTTAAATTCTCCCGGCTCGAGAGCAAAAAAAGTATCCGTTCCGGGATCAGTGCGAGAGAGGCAGAAGTGTTTTTCAATCATACAGGCTCCTCGTGCTGCTGCTGCCACGGGGGTAAAAATATCCGCGGTGTGATCGGAGAATCCTACGGGAACATTAAAAGCCCGACGGAATGTTTCCAGAACTCGGAGATTGGCATCTTGGGGGTCATTAGGATAAATAGAGGTCGTCTGAAATAATAATATTTTTTCATTTCCTTCTTCTCTGATAGCTTCAATAGCCATAGAGATTTCTGTCATGGTGGAAATCCCCGTGGACATTAAAATAGGTTTACCTTTGCGGGCGATATATTTCAGGAGGGGAATATTGGTTATTTCATCGGCTCCGGTCTTATAGCAGTCAGTGCCCAGAGTCTCTAAGATATCAGCGGTTTCCCGGCAGCTGGGCGTGGAGAATGGAATGAGCCCTTTCGAGCGGACATAATTAAATATTTGCCGATGCGATTCGACATCCACTTCAAATTTTTTAACGATTTCATACTGGCTTATTTCACCCAATCCTTTTACTTCAAATCGGGAGCCGGGCTGGGCAATTTTGTCCGCGATATAGGTTTGTAATTTGATAGCATCAGCGCCAGATTCTTTGGCATAATCGACCATTCTTTTTGCTTGTTCTATGGTTTCATAATTTCCACCGATTTCAGCGATGATAAAGATTGGCTCTCCGGGACCGATTAAACGAGGACCTATTTTTACCCATTTCATAGGAATAAGTGGAGATGAGTTATTTATAAAGGTTAAGTATCGGTTTTCGTAATGACTTCACGATTCATAACTATTAAAAATAAATGATGGCCTCTTCAGTTTATGCTTCACCATAATCCTTTTCTGCGGTACATGCGGCCAGGAACAGACCATACCAACCCATTTACTGGTCCTTTGGCTGACGCAATACAGTACGATTATATCAATTGTCACCTGGTGCAGGAACGGGTAAATGCACATGGCAGTGAAATTCTTCCAACGTATGAATGCGCAGCATCATACCTAGTAGATCATTTGCAACCTTTTTTGCAGGAGAGATCAGTGGTGTTGGATCTAGGATCGGGGACGGGCATTGCCAGTAGAATGCTCGCTCGCGTTCATCGAGGAAAAATTCTAGGAGTTGAACAGGCTCCGGCAATGATTGAAGTCGCCCAATATAAATTTCATAAAAGTAATGCTTCAGAGTTTGAAAATAAAGTAAAAGAGTTATTTGGTGGTGCTCTTCCCGAAAGATTAGAAAACTACTGGCAGGAAGTACGCGCTGAAACGAGATCAGCACCTATTGAGTTTATTCCCGGGGATATGCGCAACTGTTTTTTACAGGTTTCTGGTGCGTACGATGCGGCCATTGCCAATCATTCTTTGCATTGGTTGCGGGATGATTGGCCGGTATTTTTTCACAATCTTGCTGCTATTCTCAAGAAAGGCGCACCGCTGGTATGGAATACTGCTTCTGATTTTGTCGATAGTGCCAAGTTTCCTTCTGCAGACTATTCTTGGCGATACGGCACGTTTATGGAAAGGGTAGCGGAAAAATTGCTGCAGCGGGGCTTCTCAGTGAACGATTGGAACGCCATTCGCATCCCCGCAAAGACAGAAGATGAAGTGCGACAGATAGTTGAAGACAATGGTTTTTCTTGTGCTATTCAAGAACCAATTTTAATGCCTAAAGATATGCGGTACATTATTGGTTTTTATCTTCCCCTCCATATTGCAGGTCTACTGGTGAAAAAACAAGAGATTGATACGATTGATAAACTCAGCCGGGAAATAACGGCAGAATTGGTGCGCGAACGATCTGATATCTTTGCAGATTTAGAGCATCGATTTGATGTTAATCCGGTGTTTGTATGCCTAAGAAAGTAGTTAGAGCCGGCGGATCATACACGTTTGGTATAAGTGTATCTGGCTGTATAAACAATCCCCACTCCGGATTGTACTTCTTTGCATTAAAATCATAATCACCAACGAAACTACTATACTCTTTCCCCGTATAATCAAATCTTGAAGCACTTCCACCACTTAAAATTTCTCCATAAGGTGTATATGTTGTACTTTCAATAACAGATCCTGTTGAGTTGGTGATAGTTGATGTCGAACCCAAGTGGTCATCATGCATGAAATATTTACTTCCATCTGGATTGAGCTGCGCAACCAGCTGCCCTTCGTGGTAAACATAGGTATAATCATAAGTTCCAGAACTATTCTCAATCCTCACAAATGTTTTGGTGTAATAAATTATGGTATCTTTAACCGCTCCCGCTTCATAGGTGTGTTTCAAATACACCCTCTCCTCAGTCGGATGATACACATAATCTTCCAACAAGGTACCATCCGAAGCTGAACCATTCCTTATCTCAGCAAGTTGATTAAACGAATTATAAACTCTATACTTTCCATCCCCCGTCACTAAATTACCATTGGCATCATACTGCAAATTCAACGTAGCAGCAAACGTAACTGGCAAACTTACGACTAAAAGAGCTTCTACAACACCAGGAGAAGTAATCACTACCTGGACGTCAACGATTACGTTAATTCTGGAAGGGTGAATTGATTGCATTTTTAAGGGTGCCATACTAAAAATATGAACCAACCGATAATAATCCCCAGCGCATATAATATACTCAGCACAATAAATAATGTAGTTAACCACCATGCAGTTTTTCTCTGTTTGAAGTAAAGATAAAAGTAGTTGATTGCTACATATGAATATATCAATGA
>JAUYPT010000069.1 GCA_030695685.1 Nanobdellota archaeon
AAGCGCTATCTTGCAGCCTTCGATGTCGCCCGGCAATTAGAAGCAGAAGGTTTTACACAGAATGAATTAATGCTGAAATCATTTTTCAGTTATTATAGTAAAAGCCCGTATGTTCCAGATACCAACCAAAAAAGAATTTCACAGGTTGAGCATGGTGAAGAACCACCATTGCTGAAGGTAATGAGAAAGTATTTGACAAATTATATAAATAAGCAGTAAATGTACAGATTTAGGTGATCTCTCATGTTCTGCCCAAAGTGCGGATCTATTTTACGGCCAAAAGATAAAGCAGGGAAAAAGGTATTGTACTGTTCTTGCGGATTTACGAAATCTGCGGATGAAGAAACAGCAACAGCTCTCACAGAGACGGTTGCTGCTGCCAAAAAGATTGAAGTCATGGAAAACTTTGAACTCAATCCTAAAATAAGAATCCGTTGTGATAAATGCGGCCATAACATTGCCCATTATTGGACGCAGCAGACGAGAGGCGCAGACGAGCCGGAAACACGGTTCTTTCGCTGCGTGAAATGCCGGTACACCTGGAGAGAGTACTCGTAATGGAACCGCTTACTCCTTCAGATACACTTGCTACACTTACAGCCTCACCCTTATTTAAAGACTGGAAGAAAGAACATGCAGATTCTTACCTTTCTCATTTCTTTTGCCCAATGTCAAAGGTTTTTCAACCAAGTGCTTTATGGGATGTTGGTTACTTTAACCCTCAGGATCAAAAGATAACTGTATTTCGAGACCTTGGCACAAGTTTTGAACGCATGCCGGAAGAAGATGTTTTTAAGAAAGAATCGACTGCTGTGGAACCGTTAAATATGAAAAAAGTTGTTTTTCCATTTGCTAAAGCAGCGACATTTGTTCATGACAATGTTTCTTCTCTTTTTCCTAAAGAACAATGCGGCGATGGCTTCCTGATTCTGCAAAATGTATCTAATACGATGCTTTGGAATTTTACGTTTATCAGCGCCAGCTTAAAATTTCTCAATGTTAAAATCAATGCTAAGGATGGCAAACTGTATTCTCATCAGGAAGTAAATGTTGTTCAAAGAGAGTAATTTTCTTCCGCTGAAGTGGTATCGTTTTATTCTGTAGTGGTATCGGCTTCAAGAATATAGTTTCAACGTTAATAGTCTTTATAAATCTGGAGAAGTTCTAAAAAGTACTGATAGATGTTTTCAAAAAAGAGGTGATAGATTTTTGATTTCCTATAAAGAGCAGAGGAAATGCAAGAAGTTAAACGTTTTCTTTAGCAATGAAGAAAAAGAGGAAGAAGAATAATCTTAATGTTTTACTGCAGAAAGTTCAGCCCTTAAGTTCCTAGTCTTCCTGAGATAATTGTAAACTGTTCCAGGCAGTGCAGCCGCGACAAAATTCTTATCAACTTTAGAAAATTTAAAGACGTCACCGCCCGCAAGAGGAGTGCGAATAAGCTCTTCATAGATTTTATGCATGCTTTCCTTGCAGATGCAGGGGCTTCCATTATTCACAAAAAGATTATGTTCAACGTTATTTTCGTTCTGGTAGGCAAACGTGGAAAGGTTAAGATAAAATGTTATATCTGGGACAGGAATGTCCTGATATTTTTCGATGACGGTGGTAAGAGCATTTCCTTTCATCACTTCATGGACAATAGCCGAGAGAGTATAGCGCTCAGCAATAACTGTGAATCCTTCGTTGAGTAAAAATGTAATTGTTGTATTATACAATGATGTAAGAGAGGATGGTGTCGGAGATGAACCTTGATAAGGGTTGATTGTTATCACTTCCTCCATTTTTAAGCACTCCTGAAGATACTTCTCTACATTTGCACTGTGCCAGAACAGGGGCAGATTATCAGCTGATTCAAAAGCAATAAACGTGCCGCGCTGAGCATTATGGTTATCCATGCTTGCTGTTTACAGGTGTTTTTTATAAAGTTACTTGTCTTAATTGTTTTAATCTACTCTAAATACTGTTTATAGAAATCACGCATCTGCTGCTGAGAAAATCCGATAGATACAGAAGCATCCATATACAGTACCGTCGTGCCATTTTTTTCAAAAATATCCCGCAGCTCGTCACTTTCATAGTGTTTGCGTACTTTCGTGAGAAAATCCAGGTTTTCAAAAATGCAGTTGTCATCTTTTTCCCTGTTTCGTAACCTGCTGATCAATTGTTGAGGATCAGACAGCGTCGGAATAATTAAAAAATCAATCGGGTGGCGGTGGCAGAAGGCATTGCCGGGAACATTTAAAATATCTGCTGGCCGGAATGGCTGACCACGATCCAGCATCATTTGTCGCTGGTACACAAGGCCGGTAGCATATGTTCGGGATTGATAAACATCTATTCCTGCGTTGAGAACTGGCAATAATAACGTTTCATAGAGAATCCAGCGGTCCAGTGCGTATGCTTCGGAAAGAATCTGCGGGCTATAGCCTTTTCCTTTTTGAGAGACCAATTCTTCCCGGATATACTTGCCGACACCAACAAATGTAGGTTCTGCCGTAAGGATAGCATCGTAATTTCCGATAATTTCCGCAGGAGAAGGATGATCATTAAACTGCTGCCAGAAATTGACGACATCTAACACTCTTTTGCCTCTGGCTTCTGCTTCGTCGCGTAACGTATTTACAAAAACGCCTTTGCCGATTCCATCCAGGCCATCCACAACAACAAATCTGCCTCGGCTTGGTTTTTTCATGTAAGATTATAGACTCACATTTTTACTTTTAATTAATTTAGATACTTTATAATATAAATAAAATAATATATATTCGATTAAATAATACTTAAAATCAAATTAAAACCATAAATCTTTTAAATTACCGTTCTTATGATACAATATGTCGAAGGAAGAAGATGATAATGGTATTACTTCAAAAATAAAAGCATTAGCGATAACCGTAGGTCGCTCTGTTGCTCCACCCATTTCTGATATTAAGGATGAGCAGGCTACTGCCCAATCAGCATCGTCTGATAGTAAAAAAGAAATGGTCGTTTCTGATGCCCAGCCACCAGCGGTGGTTCATGATTATAAAACTGATACAGCACTTGGTAAACAGCAAAGATTAGATCTTGAAAAAATTGCTGTGGGTATGTATCTTTCATATGTTTTACAGACATCAAGGGATCCGTTGTCTTTAAACTCTTTTTATGATTCTGCCGAGAGGATTCATAATGCTCTCCATACGGAGTTTCAGGATGTACCAATTAAAGTACAGTATTGTCTGGCATTATCCGGTTATACAACGATTTTTCAGGATAACGATTCTTCATTTACTCATTTACAGCAGTTGTTAACAAATAATCCTGAATTTAGAAGTGAAAAACAAGAATTTCTTGCGGAAGAGAACGAAAAACACCGTACTCCGCGATTTAACAAATCACCGCTGGAACCGTGGAGTCATGTAACCTATACTGTTGATGGTTTTGCCCATGTTCATGTTTCTTATGAAGATTTTAGTCCTCTTCAGTTATTTAATATTGTTCCTGGAAATAAGCTTCAAAAATTATATTCATTTTATAAATATACAGACGGTAAGCGAAATCTGAGAAAAGCAATCAATGGCGGAATTGTTGGCGGAGCAGTGGGAACAGTTTGGGGATATGTAACGTCATTCAGTCTTACTACTGCTCTTCTTTCTGGTCTTGGCGGAGGCATGGTTAATGTCAGCCGTGATTTACTGCAGAATCCTATTTATGGTACGGCAGTTGATTTCGAGTCAGCCATTGACTCTTCTGTTCCGAAGGAAGAACAGACAGTTCTTACCGGTCATTTGGAAAATTTTGTCCAAACAATAACGGAAGAATGCCGTTTCCAATATAAGCGCGATTCGACGATTGCAATACAAATGCGTGAATATATGAGAACCAAAGCAGCAGAAGCAAAAAAAAGAAGGTAAAAATAGATTATATCTTGTTCTAAAGTATATTTTGTATTATTTTTTCACAAGTATTATAAAGTAATCATTGAAAAAATATTCAAGTTGGAAGTAATTAAAATGAAAAATATTGTAGAAGACGGAAAAAAAAGAAAATTAGAAGATATCATCGGATCTGCGTATTTAACATCTTTCGTTGCATCCGTGGTGACTCCAGCAATCCTCGGTTATCACCAAGCTAAAGGCGAATCGGTAAATGCAGAATTTCTACATCAATATGGTCCAATGATTGCAAGCGGGGCGGTGGCTCTTTCAGCGTATAGAATATTAAATAACAATAAAGATAAAAATGAATATACTCCTGGAGTTTTTGCACTATCCGTAGCAGTTTGCACTGGTGTTAGTGGCTGGATTACAGCAGGCAGTTATACTGCAGGTGCTGCCTTAGGTTATTTTTTTGGTTAAGAAAAACTACAAGAGAAAAAAGTATTTATTGTGACTGTTTTGACTGCAGGATTGCTTCAAGATAGTGGTCAAATTCCCGCTGCGCTTGTTCCAGAACTTCTTTTTGACTCTCTTGTTTACTTTCATTGCCGTTGTATGGAATTATTTCAATAACTTCTAATTTTAAATCTTCATCAAGACAATCAACATATTTGATCCTGTTGCCGTCAGATTTTATGACGGTGAGAATGTTAGCATTCATCAAGCCCCAGGTTTCATCAAATTGGACAACATCTTCTCCAATCTTTCCTGTATAGCTATAGTGTGAATGATCAACATAACATCCTGAGGCAGCGAGTGTTCCTGCCAGGACAATATTTTGTATGGTTTTGTAGTCTATCATTGTTTTACTCTATAGGATTTAAAATAATGCCTGTTGATTTTTTCTTTTCTTCTGAATGATTATTTGCTCCTGTTGATTCAGTCAAAATCTCGATACTTTGATCGTCGATTCCTTTCATGTAGATTTTAAACTGATTTTGTGCTTCCTGAATGACTTTTTCGCCAAGACGGCCTTTGCGATACTGTACTATTACCCCATCTTTGTTGATCGTAACTTCATCAATATTTAAATCACCATTAAAATCTTTCATCACAATTTCTGTCCCATCTTCACGAACGATTTTGAGGACATTAATATCTTTGAACTTCGTGGAGTTGAGTTCATAAAATTGAACTTTCTCCCGTCCTATAGTGCCATTATAGTGAAAGAGCTGATTATTATGACTACAACTGCCAAGGGTTAATGCCCCTGCAACGATACTAGCTAAAGTTTTGTAATTTGTCATTTTTTCCTCGTTTTTAGGTGTTCTCTCTCACCGTCTTTTGAATGTTATTATAAACCTAAAATGAGGTTTTATATATAAACTTTATGGTTATTTTATCACTATTTAGTTGTAACTTTAACAACTGATAATATATTAAAACCAGCATAACTATTAGTTGTAATTATCTGGCTTAAAATGATTTTGAATAAGCATTCCTCGGTAGACGGAATTTTTGTTTAATCCTGCACCACATACATTGCAGCATCTCCCGGTCTGGGTTTCACAACAAGAATTAGGAGTATACTTTCTAAGTCCGTAGCATAATGCTTTATTCTCAAACCATTCATCACCACCAGTAACCATAATATACGCCTCTGAACCATGTCCTTCGCAGCTGCTTATTGTCCTGTAGCAATGTTTCCAAAGCTGTCGAACTAAATCCCGTATTCCTTTATCTATCTCTAACATATCCATGGTTGCAAGCATATTTTGTTTCATAATCGCTTCTAAATGATTTAATATATTTAAATATTTCCACAATTTTATCACTTATTAGTTGTAACTTTAACAAGTAAATAAAACAAGACCAAAAATTATAAATATCAGATAGCTATCTTGTCTTAATGGTAAGAAATGACAAAAAAATATACTATGCTTATTGAGAAAGATGAAGAAGGATGGTTAGTTTCTGAAGTAGTTGAACTTCCTGGATGTCATACCCAAGCTAAGACTATGGATCAACTCATTGAAAGAACGAAAGAGGCAATTCAGGCTTATCTTGGTGAGAAAGGTTATACTCCAGAAATAGTTCAGGAATTTATTGGTGTTCAAACAGTAAGGGTGTAATTCTTGGCAAAACTGCCAAAATTAACCGGAAAAGAAGTAGCTAAAATAGCAGAGAAAGTAGGGTTTCTTTATAGCCACACTACTGGTAGTCATATGGTTTACAAACATCCTGATGGAAGACGAACAACAATTCCACATCATGCAGGAGAAGAACTTGGTCCTGGACTTCTCAACAAGATCATTAAGAAGGATTTGGGAATTACGAGAGATGAATTTCTTAAGTACGTAAAATAGTCCGATTTTGAACAAGAAGATATTTCTCATGACGGTACTTTCCTACCACAACAATTTTTAAAAGCCAGATGATTCTAGAATGATTGGGGGATATGGACAACATTAAGATTACACTGGAAACGCTGTACGATATTCTGCGCAACGAGAAGAAACGGGAAGATTTGCAGAGAATAGAAGAAACGTTCTTTATCGATGTTGTGGCCTATGTTCGGGAGAAGAAAGTGTTGCTGATATCACGCCAAAAGAGCGATGATCTCTTTGCTTCTGGTGAACGGGATAAGTTAGAATATGAGCTTCGCAGCATTAAGCGCATATTGAAGGAAATTTATGAGAAGCGTGAAAAAAAGATTATTGATATTGCCTTGAATAGAAGCAGAACAGGGTCAGATATTATCGATACCAGCGCCATGCTTGTGGAAGAAAAACAGTTCTATAACCAAGTATTGGTTATTTTAGATTATTACCGTGGCGGTGTCTTGCTGCAGCTTTTCCGTGGTGATCTGCCGGTGATGAGTTCGGTACAAGTACCTGCTGCGTTTGCTCAATTTGAACCTAAACTAACGCCAGAAAAAAATGCAGAAGTTGAGTCTTCTGTAAAACCTTCAGCTATTGTAACTCCTTCTGTTGCTGTTCCTGTAACCAAAATTCGTTTCATTAATCCTATGCCCAGTTTTGTCTGGAAAGACATGAAAGTCTATGGTCCGTATGATAAGGGAGAAGAAATTGAGATTTTTTCGGAAGTAGCCGAATTATTAGTACGAAAGAAAAGAGCGGAAAAGATTTGAATTCTTTATGAATACGTGTCTTACTACAACAGTTTCTGTAATAACTCTTTAACTTCCTGAAGTGAATCAACGATATAATCAGCATGTTGTAATTCTTCGTGAGGATAGGTGTGAGTAACTGCAATAGTCTTCATGGCAGCAGCTTTTGCAGATGTAACGCCGCTGGGAGAATTTTCAATAACGATAACCTCAACTGGGCTAAAACCCAATTTTTGAGCTGTTACGAGGTATGGTTCAGGGTGCGGTTTTTTATTTTTAACGACATCACCAGTTATGACTAGATTAAAGAAATCATAAAGATTAAATTTGTTCAGAGCTATATTTGTAAGATATTCATTGTTCGATGTGGTAAGGGCTAATGTT
>JAUYPT010000071.1 GCA_030695685.1 Nanobdellota archaeon
GGGCTATTCAGAAAAAGAATAGCATTAGCAAAATGGTTAGAAAGATACAAGAAAATATTTCAGAATGTTTGTTCTTTATAAATGAAAATCAGTCAATCAAGAAATTCTTCGACGAACTAAGGAGAAAGTGTCAAACATGACAATTAATATAAACAGATCGCGTTATTTTGGTGTAGTACCTTAATAGTAGTTAAAAATACGAAAAGTTTAAATATAAAGACTATTTTTACGCAATTAAGAATATATAGAGAACTGCGCAGTTTAGACAACAATTGTGCGCAGTTCTAATCTGTATAACTGCGTTTTAAAGTGTAGTATAAGCTACGCAGTTATCCATAATCATAACTGAGGTATACAAAATGACTATTATCAATAAAATCCAATCATCCGTGCTTGCGTTAGGTCTAGGAGTATCAGCTTTACCAGGATGCGCAACTACACCAAAAGTCACACCAGAAGAGAAATTTTTGGTTCCAGAGGGGTATTCGACACGACCCCTTACTAATTGGAAGTCTGAAAAAGAAACTATAAAAACTCTTGCTGGAATATATGCAGGAACGGTTGAAGTAAAAAGAACGGCAAGTGGAGGATATTTTATTAAATCTCGTCCTTCTGCCCATCAGGATCTTCATATCTATATCGAAAGAGTGTTACAAGAAGTAGATACAAATAGAGATGAAATTATTACCATCCAAGAATTACGAGATTTGGAAGCTAAATTGTTTGAAGAATATTCACAATAGATTTTTCCTATATTTTATTTTTTCTTCTAATCATTTACGCTGCTACTTACTTTGATGACAGAGCTTTTTCTCCCACAATCTTTATAAATAATTGTTATAATGCTAACCCTGCTGAGTCGGCAGTATCATCTGCCTGAACTGATCGAACGTTCTTTGGGCTCGGGGAGACATAAAAATGGTTGAATTTAAACTGGTCTTAGCGACCAAAAATGGTAAAAGTTATCAAAAGGATATCAAAAGTCCGGATGCGGATTCTTTAACGAAATACCGGATAGGCGATACTGTGAAGGGAGATGCTTTTGGTTTTTCCGGGTATGTTTTTATGGTTACCGGCGGTTCTGATACTGCTGGTTTTCCCATGCGTAAAGGGATTCAATCACCACGAAAAAAGATTTTGACCGGGAAGGGCGTTGGATTTTCCGGAAAAAAAAGGGATGGCAAGAACCAGCCAGGCTTATTAAAACGCCGTACGGTGTGCGGTGAAATGATTACGAAGACTACCCGTCAGATCAATCTACAGGTCCTGACAGAAGGCTCCCCAAGATTAGCTGGGGAAGAAGCTGAAGGATCTGCTGCGGGAGAGAAAACTCTTGAAACGGTAGAAGAACCGGCTGAGTAAACTTTAAATATTTAAACTAAATTAGGAACACTATGGAAATACCATGGTTATTCTGGTTAATAGTATTTACTTTCTGTGTTCCACAGGTTTTCCTAATACTTTTTACAATTATATCTTACAAACAATGGCATAAACATAAAACTTCTGTGTGGAAAGCGGCTTTTATTTCATCTTTTTTTTCAATGAGTATTCTTCTTCTTATAACTTTAATATCTCTTATTTTTATAGCTTTAGAACCTTATTCTATTTATTTGTTGTTATTAATACTAAGTATTATTCCTTATTTTTTAGGTCTTCTTGTCTTAGGGTGGGCATTACTCATCGTATTTTTTACGGTCAAAGCAAGAATTAAGAAAGAAGTTACGGATATAAAACAATGGCAGTTAATGCTTGCAATAATCTTAATGATTTTAATCCTAATAATAGCTTTAGGAAGGATTATCCACTTAGATTCTTTGTATTTAGAATAATTATTGTTTTAGCCCAAAACCATACTTTTTTATACTTTTTCTTCTTTTCTCTACCCTATGGTCGGATTTAAACAGCAGCTAGGGGTATTGAATCACGCAGTAGCTTCATGTTTTAACTTTGTTGGCAGCAAGCTTACAAATTTTAAGAATCTTAGTCTTGGAGAGCAGGTATCCTACTCATCGATTGGCGTTGGCATGATCTTAATCATGGTTGCTGTTGTTTTGTTTATCATATAATGTTTAACAACCTATTTAGACCAATACTTTCTTCTCCCCGGCATACAATCCCATCTTAATCATCTGGTCATACTGGTTTCGGCCAAGAGTTAAATAGCTCAGCTCAAAACTTTTAGTTTTTAATTTAGTACATATCTCTTCAATCGGGGCAGCATCAATATTCTCTCCAATAATTAAGACATTGGCCTTTCCTTTCTGCTGGGTGCCGTGAAGGATAATACTCTTGACTCCCCGAACATCCTTCACTGCGGCAACAAATTCTGTAACTCCGTCGAATGGGTCAAGGAATAAATCTTTCAGGAAGGCAAGGTGATTTTTCTCGCAGAAGTAGACTTTGCTGTTTTTCCATTCTTTCCGTTGGATAATGGTGAGATCGACAAACTCCTGGAGAATCCGAAAGGTAGAGGTAATCGAAACGCCGCTTTTCTGCGCAATTTCTTTTAAGTACATCTCCTCTGAAGCATTAAGGAGGATGTGAAGTATGCCTGCCTTCTTTTTGTCAATAAGAGCTGCTAACACCTCTCTTTTGTTCATGATCAAGACAAAACATTTTCCACTATATATAAATTTCTTTTTTGAAATCAGATTCCAAAAATGAAAACACATTCCAAAAATGAAAACACCCCTGCTTGCGGCAGTGTTGTTTTTAATGTTTGTTGGAAATTTATTCCTCTTATTATACACAGTGGAACTTTAAACCCAACAAACAAATAAAAACGTTAATTATAAATAGCTCAAGAATTTCATCAAACAGCATGAGTGACATCCTTGAAGTGATTAAATCCCGTCGGACGATCAAGCATTTTCTTCCCAAATTTGTGTCTTGGGATAGTATTGCTCACATTATCGATGCTGCCCGTCATGCTCCTAGTTGCGGGAATGTCCAGAACTGGAAATTTATCGTTATTTTAGATCAAAATCAGAAGAATCAGATTGCAGAAGCTGCCTACGATCAAACAGATATTTCTCTCGCTGGCGCTTTAATTATTGTCTGCGCCGAGCCGGAAAAGGCAGAACGCTATTACGGCTTGCGGGGAGAACGGCTGTACAGTATTCAAAATAGTGCAGCAGCAATTCAAAATATGCTCCTGGAAGCTCAATCTTTAGGCTTAGGATCGGCGTGGATTGGCGCCTTTGATGAAGATGTTCTCCGTTCCAGTTGTGGCATTCCTCCAGAAGTGCGTCCTCAAGCTATTGTTGCTATTGGTTATCCTCAAGAAATACCACAAATGCCTCCTAAATACCCTCTGGAAACGCTGGTGTACTTTCATAAATGGAGAAATAAAATCCGGGATCCGGCAAAATACACCAATGATATTGCCTCTATTCTGGCACGAAAGGCGCATTCTGTAACCGAAGCAATGCAGAAAAAAGGACATTCTTTCTCTCCACAACAAGACGAACTGCACGAGAATCTGTAATCTCAATTATAGTAAATATGATCTCAACAAAATAGTAGAATTCTCAATGTTGAAAATATCCTTAAAGCTAAATTATATTCTTGACTATAGAAATACTTAAATAGTTATTACTATTCCTAAAAAATAGGTTTTGGTTAAAAAGTTTGGTGGTAAAAAAGTTGTTGGTTAATTGGTTTGCTCCAATTAAAGTTCTTATTGGTTGTTGATAATTGCTAGGTTTTGGTTGGTTCTGAAGTAGAAGAAGTTATACTCATATATAACCTTTTGTGTGATGTAACATATATGTTACTGGGGATATGAGGGTAGATACAACAAAAATAAGGTGGTGTAAAATGGAATTTATCGTGGAAAAAGCGTTGAGCAGTATGCCTGCTGCAGAAGATATAATGGATATGAGTCAGGCAAACATCAAGGTAATTGGTGTTGGCGGAGCCGGCAACAACATGGTTGGCTGGTTGTATAAGAAAGGCATCAAAGGTGCCGAAATCATTGCAACCAATACTGATCATCAGCACTTGAACATAACTGGTGCAGACCGCAAGTTCTTGATTGGACGGGATTGTACTCGCGGTTTAGGATGCGGCGGTTTTCCTTCTCGAGGTGCCGAAGCAGCGCAGGAATCATTAATGCAGATTAAGGAAGCATTAAAGGGATCGGATATGGTCTTTGTCTGTGCTGGTATGGGTGGTGGTACAGGAACGGGAGCAGCTCCTGTTGTCGCCCAGGTAGCAAAAGATACTGGATCTATTGTTATCGGAACGGTCACCATGCCATTCAATATTGAAAGGGCTCGATGTGATAAAGCAGAATTTGGATTGCAGCAACTGCGGCAAGTGTCAGACACCGTTATTGTTATTGACAACAACCGCTTAGTGCAAATTGCCGGTAACCTGCCTATTCAACAGGCATTTGCCGTTGCCAATGAACTGATTGCAACAATGATTAAAGGGATTGTCGAAACGATTGCCATTCCGTCGTTAGTTAATTTAGACTACGCTGATGTTAAAGCAATCATGTCTAACGGCGGCGTTGCTGCCATTGGTGTTGGTTCATCTGATACCAATAATCGGGTAGAGGAAGCTGTGAAGGGAGCATTGTCAAATCCTTTATTAGATATTAACTATGAAGGATCAACCGGTGCTTTAATTCACATTACCGGCGGCCCGGACATGACTTTGGATGAAGTAGCGCGCATAGGGGAATTAGTAACAGAATCCCTTGATGATGATGCTAACGTTATCTGGGGAGCTCGTGTCAGCAACGAAATGAAAGGCAAATTGACCGTGATGACAATCATTACTGGTGTCAATTCCCCATGGATTTTAGGGAAAATGGATCACCGTAAGTCTGAAGAGCGTGCGAGCGCCTTGAGTAAAGAACTGGGCATCGAGTTAGTATAATGATTTTAAGAGGATCTTGCCCATCCTTTTTCTCTTACACCACCCCCTGTAAGGAATCTTTGGGCAAGATTTTCTTTTTTTTTCTTTTTTTCTTTGAATTTTTGTATAAATATTAATTTTAACAATAAGAGAAAACTATATAAATGAACGAAATTACCTTTAACTGAATATTAATTATCTTACCATGAATAAAAAGAGGAATTTTAGGAGGCACTCTCAAGAAGATTTTAATAAAGATTTTTCTAATAAGACTGTCATCATCATGTTGATTGTTGTTGTTGTTGTCAGTGCCTTGAGTTTGGGGTTTTATGTGAATACATATCATACGGTTACATCATCGCTTTCTGATCAACAGCGTTTGCCATCAAATGTTGGCGTTGTCAGTTTACAGATACTAAATCCACCGCTAGAAGAAAGCTCTCAAGATACTGATGCTGGTGATGATCGATGAAACCGATCTCCAATAAATCGATTATGGGGCTTCTCACGATTGCACTGCTTATTTCCATTACCG
>JAUYPT010000075.1 GCA_030695685.1 Nanobdellota archaeon
AGCATGCTCCAGCACTTCTTCGATATTAACGACAGGGATAATCTTTACTTTGTGCAATTTCTCTTTATCAATAACAATATCCTGCAAGTTTGATTTCGGAACAATAATTATTTTAATGCCGGCATCGATTGCTGCTTCCACTTTGGACGACACACCGCCGACAGGCAGCACTTCTCCACGCACGGATAATGATCCGGTCATTGCTACTTCTTGTTTTACGGGAATTTCTTTAAGTGCGGAAATAATAGACGTTGCCACTGCAATGGAAGCGGAATCGCCTTCTACTCCTTCATAGGTTTGCAGGAATTGGACAAAGATATCTTTCGTCTCTTTAATATCTTCACCGAAATATTTCATCACGATTGCCGAAACATTTTTGATTGCTTCTTTGGCAATTTCTCCTAATTGTCCCGTGGCAATGATCTCTGCTTTTTTGCCGCCGGGGACTACTTCCGATTCAATGGGCAATAATATTCCGGAGTAAGCAGAACCGCTGCCGATAACCGCTAATCCATTAACCCTGCCGACTTGTCTGCCTGACGTCATGATCACTTCATATTCCTTTTTGCGTTCGATATGCTTATCAGCAATTTGCTGTTCTAATGGCCGTGCTACTTGCCGCGCATCCCGAACGTGTTTTTTGACGACATATTCAGCCTTCTCCTCTTTGGCTAAATCGCCGGCAGCCCTGACTAAGCCGCCTAATCCCCGTAAATGCAATGTCAAATGCCCTTTGCGATTTGCCCGCCGTTGAGCTTCGCGGATAATTTCATTGATTGCTTCGATAGAAAAGTGGGGAATTTTTCCTTTTTCTTTTTTGACTTCCTGGGCTATAAAACGAGCTATCTTTACTCTGTTTTCCTGCGTGTCGGGCATAGTTTCATTCATATACACTTCATAGCCATATCCTCGGATCCTGGATCGCAATGCCGGATGCATATTTTTGATTGTTTCCCAATTACCAGCAGCAACAAGGATAAAATCACAAGGAACTGGTTCTGTCCGCACCATGGCACCGGCAGACCGTTCCGACTGTCCTGTGATGGGAAACTTTTTTTCCTGCAGCGCAGATAATAATTCCTGCTGCGTTCGCGGATGGAGCGTGGCAATTTCATCGATGAATAAAACTCCAAGATGTGCTTTGTGAATCATTCCGGCAACGACTCGCTGGTTTGCGGGTGTTCCTAACCCTCCGGACTGGAACGGATCGTGAAGTACATCCCCGAGCAAGGCGCCAGCATGAGCGCCGGTAGCATCGAAAAAAGAAGCCTGGCTTTTTCCAAAATTATCGACGATCACTTTCGGCGGTGAAACAAATGTCGTCTTAAACATTCGCTGCCCCATATTCATGGCGATCGAAAACATCACTAATCCCAGCATGCCGACAATAAAACTTGCTGCCGTCATGATCGCTGCTTCTACTGTTCCAAACTTGCTATAATATTTCCAAACCATAAATGGAGCAAAGATAACAACGAGTGTGATCAGGAAAAAAATGAGATTATTATTCTTGAGCATTTCCTTGCCGTCAAGCTGCATTTTTTTAACTTCTTCCCTGCCTGTTCCTCCTGCAATTTCTTTAATCAGCGGATTGTTTTCATCATTGATATTATGATGGGCAAGAATATCTTTTAATTCTGAATTTGGAAGAAGTTCTGCCAAGGCCATTCCCAGCATGCTTTTTCCTGTTCCCGGC
This sequence comes from Nanobdellota archaeon, assembly GCA_030695685.1. Taxonomy (GTDB): domain Archaea; phylum Nanobdellota; class Nanobdellia; order Woesearchaeales; family GW2011-AR9; genus JAUYPT01. The sequence goes on from JAUYPT010000075.1 coordinate 1,697, forward strand.
TCTCCGATTAAGAGCACGTGACGGCGCTGCTGAGCTGCTTTTTTTATAATTGTTACAGCTTCATTCTGCCCCAACACTTGGTCTACAATTTTGCTGGGAATACGGATATTTTTGGTGGATTTCATGCTTTGTTGCGTTTTTTTTTTCTCGTGTAATGAGGGAGAAACTTCAATTTATTTTGATGTATGATATTTGACGCTGGTTATTTAAAAAGGTTATTGAAGAAAATGATACTACTCAATCGGCTCTGTCCTAAAAGTCTGCATCATAAAGTCAAAACTCTTTCCTGATTTTACATTAAAAGAACCAGAAAGCCTCGCATTTTAATGCGAGGATGAATGGCTTTCTGTTTCTTTTATGCAAGAAGGACTTTGTCCTTCTGCACAGAAAGACTTAGTCTTTCTTGTGTCACAAAGTGCGGGGTTAAGAAAGCGCCTCTTTACAAGCCACGGACTTTAGTCCGTGGTGAGGCGCTTTCCCGCACTTTTATGACATCAAGTGCGTTACGAGGGGACGCTCCTCCTGAAAAACGCAATGCGTTTTTGGGATCCCAGAAATCCTATAGATTTCTCAGGACTACGGGAACATAGCACTTTCTGAACACGGAATCAAGAGTTTTGAAGATGCAGACACGAAGTAGTGAGATGTAGGACAGAGCCTACTCAATCAAAATCTTTAAATAGCAATACCTTGGCGCAGGGATGATGGGAAAGATTCTTACGTTAACGATGATGCTGGGCATTTCTGTTGCCAGCGGTTTCGCAGTAAAAGAGTTACGAGATGATTATTATGGTGTTTATGAGCAGCGAATGGAACAGCGAATGACACTTCCACCGGCTGCCCAGAGGAAGGTAGATAGAGTACGAGTTTATTATCGTGATCGCTGCCATGAAAAGCATTTTGGTAAAATAGCATTAAATGCCTTTGACACTTCCTGTCTTCCTAATTATCATATTACTCCAACATTTTATACAACATCAGAAGATCAAACATTTGCGGTGAAAGCTGTACAAGAATTTGCGAAATTATGTTCTACATTAAATGCTGAGAAAAAAGAAATGTATGGGATAGAATTATATAGCATGGTGAGAGCTGCTTTTACGGAGCTCAATCGTGCTGAGGATGATAAAGATAAAATTCTCACAGCGTATGAATGCAATCCTCAAGGAGTAATGTGGTATTGTGATGGAGGAGATTTTGCACAGCGGCACGATGGTGAATTAAACTGCCAGCGGTCTGAACTTACCCCAGAACGAAAAGAATCATTGTATCGAGAACTTTATCTTAAAGTAAGGGATAAAGATTTTAATAATGAGCGTTGAATACATTTTTAGTTTCTTTGTTTTCTACTTTCTTATTCTTTACCATGACTACTTTTCTACTATCGAAACATTTAATAATCTTTTATTATTATGAGATGTAATGTTTAAGAGAGTGGTGTTGACGAGAAAAAAAATTATTTTTACGTTATTCCTCATTATTTCATTTGCCCTTCTTGTTACTTTCGTTTCTGCTCAAGTTTCCTGTGGCACTGCAGTTTGTTCCACGAATGAACAGTGTATTGGTGGGCGCTGTACTGATATTCTTGATAGTATTCAGCAAGTGCTTAGTAATAGTACGCTGACTAATACACAAGCTTTGCTTTCCATAGGCCAGTTCCTGCAAGCGTACTTTGCCTCGCCGCCTCCCTGTACAAGTGATTCGCATTGCCAAACAAATTTCATCTGTGAATTAGGCAGCTGTGTCGCTCTTCTTGCCGATGGCAGTTCTTGTACTGCTGATAGGGAATGCCTTTCTGCGAGTTGTGTTAGCGGAATTTGTGGAGTTGTACCTCCTCCACCAACCACAACCACGTTGTGCGCTACATCTCCATTATGTCCTGGCAGCTTTTTTCCTTTAAGCGAAAATGAAGCTACTGGACGGGGAGGAGATGCATTACTCTCGGAGCGTGTAGAATATTGGAATACAGATTCTCTCGGTGTCTTTTTACTTTTTTATAGTTCGGCCAAAGCAAATAAAGTACAGCCAGAAAAGCTACAACTTAATCTTAGTCTTTGGAATGGAAACACTCTTATCCAGAATTTATCAATTGTAAATCTATCAGACTATAAACTTGAAATTGTAGTTGACATGCCTAGGCTCGCTGCCGGTGATTACATACTTAAGGCAGATGTTTTGAACTCTGTCGGC
>JAUYPT010000077.1 GCA_030695685.1 Nanobdellota archaeon
AATAAAACCAGACCAGTATACATCCATCAAAACGACAGGCAATACAAAATATAAAGCAAAATATTCATTGGAATATCTTAAAAAAATGGTTGCCGGCGAAAAATTAAGTGATACTGTCTCGCTGCGGTTTAATACTGATTATCCGCTCAAATTAGAATATAAGATTACAGATAAATTATTGTTAAGTTTTATTTTAGCGCCGCGAGTGGATAATGATTGAATTACTGAATCACTACAATCATGTTTATTTAGCGGTTGGAAAACTAGACCATCAATTAGTTATAAGAACACGAGATTATCTTGATACAAAAGGAAAATTCGTACTCAGAGAAGGAACAGGAGATTTTACTGAAATCCCAAAAATAGTAATTGCTGGAAAAAGTGATTATAGTATTTGTTATGATGTTTACCATCTTCCAGAGATTAATAGTGTAGCAGTGTTGAAACAATACTGGCAGAAGAAAAATCCTGAAAGATTTCCTGCCTTAACTTGTTCTATACATGGAATTAATAAAATTCTCAATGATTTATTCCTTGAAAATCTCATTCTTAGTGTTGTAGATAATGATAAAGATAAATCAGTATTATTAGAAAAATTGAGATCACCATAATTTACGATACATTATAGGAAGTGGCTGATATAATTCTCCTGGTTCATCAAGTATACCCGCAGCTATTGGAGAAACAATTAACCCGCTCCGTAACTTGACATACGAACGAAATTGTTTATTAAAATCATCCTCTGATACAGAACTGACACAGCACTTCTCTTCAGGCCAGCGCAGCGGAATAATAAGGTCAGTATTGTTAAGTGATTCTACTGTAAAATAATCAGAATCAGGCTCAATCCTTTCTTTATACGCTCTTTCTATAATTCCAAGAAGATCATCTAATCTCATATTCTCGAAGAACCCGTGCTGCGCCTGTAATATACCGTTGTACTTTTTCTAAATCGAGTCTGCCTTTATCAGCATCAGATCGTAATTTTCCTTGCGCATCGATGCAGAACGGCTCGATGTAATAATCTTGAATTACCTGGATTCTTTCTTCAACATTCTCACCGCTGAATCCACCAGCAATACCAATTTGAGTATTGGGCATTGCCTGATACAATGATGTCATCAATTCTAAACTTTTTTCAACATCAAAATCAATGCCTAAACCACCGGAAGGGTCGATAAGAGCATAACGTACTAGACCATCATAATCACGAGCCCGATTTACAATTTCTGATATGCTTTTTCCTTCCATAACTTGTTTAGGCAGTTGTAAAACAATATCCATAGAGGAAAATCTCTGTTTAATTTTCTTTATTTCTGTAATGGGCGGCCAATCCACATTATTTAGTTGTACAGCACTACAATCACCATATTCATACATACTACTGATAGAAAAAACCTGTTCAATTTCTGCCGCAAGGTTTCCCACATTTTCTGTGTAGTAATGTATCATCGGAAGATAATGTGGTGGAACACGACGCAACAGCCATGGCAGTTCCTTTGCAGGAGGAGATTGTGTCCCTCCTTTTGTAAAATCCGCTAATCTCTTATCGGTAACAATAAACCCAAACATTGGCCAATGAGAAAATTTGTTATTATTAAAATCACTTTTATTAAAAATAGCATTAACAGCTTTTACTTCCGATACTGTCTTAAACCCCGTTATCCCTACATATGGCTTTGCTCTCATCAAAAAGAACAGAAAAGAAGAGATTTATATGGATTATTGTTCTCAATAACTAGTGTTTTCAACTACTCCAAAGTATAACCATGATCCTGGCGAAGCATTTGCAGGGTTTCATGAAATCGTTCACGGATAATAGCATCTACCTCAGCAGAAATACCAGGGATTGTAAATAATAATAATTCTTTTTCCTTCCCAACAACAGTAGGAATACGAGGTTGCTCTATCTTTCTCATTTCGCGAGTAATATCTATCATCCATTCACGCTGGTGAGGGGGATCTTCTTCTGCAATGGCAGAAATTTCATCGTAACTGTGCCGACCTCCTTGATAGGACCGATTTTCCAGTAGTGAACAGACAGCATCAACTGCTCCCATTTTAAGGCTATCTACCGTTGCTGTAGGATTCTGATCGTTCCACATCTGATGATGATACTGATAGTGGCGATGAAATTCTAATGATGGTTTGACATGCTGTTGAAAAAAGAGAGATGATGTTTTAGCAGCAGTAGCACGATAGTGTAACGCTAATCCTTTCATCACATCCCAGGATAATTTATTGCCCTTGCCCATAATATCATGGGGCCGTTGAGGATCGCTGCTTCCAACTCCTAAACGATCACAAAAATATTCTACGCGAAGAGTATGGTTTCGGACATCAAAGAGCCAGTGCCATATTTCCTGTTCTGTTGGTTTAATCATAATTTAATGGATAAAGAAAGAGTAATTTATAAAGATAATTGCCTAAAAAAAGCATAAATATTATATACTCGGTATCGTTACTGAAATTAAAATTATAAGAATGGAGGTCTAATTATATGGTTGAAGTACCCCAAGAATCAAAACATCACGAACTGCCGGCAGGAAACATAAAACAAGAGAAGTCTGACCGGTTTTGGAAAATAACGACTGTCGTTCTCATTGTCTTGCTTGGTTTCTTCTTATTACGGGGAGGAAATAGCGGGAATTCTCCCACTGGTGGCGGAGTAGCGATTGGTGATACTAACCCT
>JAUYPT010000079.1 GCA_030695685.1 Nanobdellota archaeon
TTGGCGGCGGCCGTTTTGGCGGCAAGCGAAAACAATAATGAAACGAGTGGTGAATTAAACAATGCCTAATTGCACTTTTTGTGGACATCTCTTGGAAAAGGGAACAGGAAAAATGTTTGTATACATCAGTGGCCAGATTGATTATTTTTGTTCCATGAAATGCGAAAAGAACCTGCTGAAATTAAAACGGAAACCATTATTTACACGATGGACGGAGAAATATCGGCAGGAACACCGCAAGAAGAAGGAAGAAGCCACTAAAAAATGATGGAACGAACTCTTGTCTTATTGAAACCTGATGCTGTTGCCCGTTGTTTAGTCGGTGAAATTGTCAGTCGTTTTGAACGGGCTGGATTAAAAATAGTGGGCATGAGAATGGCCTGGTGCGATAAGAGTCATGCCATGAAACATTATACGGAAGATATTACCATACGGCGGGGCGAGCACGTACGCAACAAGCTGATAACTTTTTTGACAGAAGGTCCGGTAGTAGCTCTTGTTTTAGAAGGGATTGATGCGGTTGACGTTGTGCGCAAGATTGTTGGTTCTACCGAACCAAAGACAGCTCCTCCCGGAACGATCCGCGGTGATTTTGCTCATATGTCCTATACTCATGCTGATTCCACAACCCGTGCTTTACCTAATTTGATTCATGCTTCCGGCAACAAAGAAGAAGCGCAGCAAGAAGTTGCCTTATGGTTTACGCCCCAAGAACTGCATAGTTATAAGACAGTGCACGAGGGGCAGGTATTTTGAGGAAAAACGATGGTTAATGACGAAAGTACAATGGTTGTTGATTATAATGGTAGAAGTTATAGCATTACTGTTGGCTGTCTAACCTCACATGACAAAGTTTCATTTACAGATTTAACCGGAGAATTATTATCTTTTTGTGGATTAGGTTTTGAATTTAAACCGGATGAACGAAAAGAATTTAATCTTTATTTTAGCTCGCAGGCAAGATTGAGTTTAAATCATGATCAAATAAAATCATTGGAGATAATTATTTATCATCATAATCGCATATTAAAGAATATTAAAAATTATACAACTATAAGAGAGGAGTTATAATTATGGCAGAAAAGATTGTCGATAGAGTATTGAGGATTACCCAAAATCCAAAACAAATCCGTAATATTTGTACCAGTGCACACATTCATCACGGTAAAACGGCGTTTACCGATAATTTGTTAGCGGCAGCAGGAATGATGTCGGCTAAGTTTGCCGGGCAGTTGGACGGCGGCATGACCACTTGGCAGCATGCTGATGAGCAGGAGCGGTTAATGACAGTGGATGCGGCAAATGTATCCATGATCCATGAATATAATGGCCAGGAATATTTAATCAATCTTATTGACACTCCAGGACACGTTGATTTCGGTGGTAATGTTACCAGAGCAATGAGGGCAGTCGATGGCACTGTTGTTTTGATTTGTGCCGTCGAAGGAATTATGCCGCAGACGGAAACAGTTGTTAGGCAGGCACTTCGGGAGCGAGTTAAGCCAGTATTATTTATCAACAAAGTTGACCGGCTCGTGAAAGAGTTGAAATTATCTTCTGAAAAAATTGCGGAACGGATTCTCAATTTGGTGGTTCAATTTAATAATATGGTTGAACGGATTGCGGAGACAGAATACAAAGAGAAATGGAAAGTAAATGTGCAGAACGGCGGCGTTGCTTTTGGAAGCGCCAGGGAAAACTGGGCTTTGTCATTTCCGTACATGAATAAAAAAAATGTTAAGTTTGGTGATATTTTACGCATTTATGAAATGGAAGAACAGGAACGAAAAGATTGGGTCTGGGAAAATGCACCGCTCCATGAAGTTATTTTAGATATGGTTATTAAGCATCATCCGGATCCTCTTGCTGCTCAGACGTATAGGATTCCAAAAATCTGGCATGGTGATCCTGAATCTGAGTTTGGGAAAGATTTATTGACATGTAACCCTAACGGGAAGCCTGCATTTGTGATTACACGGATTGTTATTGATCCACGCTCCGGAAAAGATATTTCTGCCGGCCGTTTGTTCAGCGGAACATTACGCAGCGGCATGGAAGTCTATCTCAATAATGCTAAACAGCGGCAGCGTATTCAGAATGTTTATATCTATAATGGTGTTAAGCCGGAAATCATTGAGTCGCTTCCAGCAGGCAATATTTTAGCTATTTCCGGTGTTCTCGGATTTGCCGGGGAAACAATTACTGTAGAACCAGAACAAGCGTTTGAAGAGCTGAAACACATTTTTGAGCCTGTGATTACAAAAGCTATCGAGCCAAAGAAATCTTCTGATTTGCCAAAACTGGTTGAAGTTCTGCGAAAAGTAAGCCGGGAAGATCCTTCCGTTAAAATCGAAATTAACGAAGAAACTGGCCAAAATCTTCTTCATGGTATGGGAGAATTGCATCTGGAAATCATTGAAAATAGAATTATTACCGAGAAAGGTGTTGAAGTAAAGACATCTCCTCCTATCGTCGTGTATCGGGAAACGATTACCAAAAAGAGTCCTGAAGTGGAAGGTAAATCACCTAATAAACATAACAAGCTCTTATTCCTGGTCGAGCCGCTGGAAGCAGAAATTGTTCAAGGTCTTAAAGAAGGCAAAATTTTTGAAGCGCGCTTTAAGAAGAAAAACGATCAACTCGTTTCTTTTTTACGGGATGAATGCGATTGGGATGCTAAAACTGCTGGTATGGTAAAAGCGCTCTACAATGGCAATATGTTTATGGATCGAACCAGAGGTATTGTGTATATTAACGAGATCATGGAATTAGTGTTAGACATGTTTGAAGATGTGATGAGGCAAGGTCCTTTAGCGAGAGAACCCTGTATCAACATTAAAGTAAGTTTAATGGACTGTAACCTACACGAAGATGCTATTCACCGAGGTCCGGCGCAAATGTATCCTGCTGTCCGGGAAGGTATTCGGGGAGCAATGATGCAAGCCGGTCCTGTCATGTTCGAACCATTGCAAGTAATGAGACTGGAAGCGCCGACAGAATATACCGGTGAAATTTCCAAGCTGGTTTCTTCCAAGCGCGGCCAATTATTGGAAATGAATCAAGAAGAAGATCAGGTTATTATTATTGCCAAACTGCCGGTTGCAGAATTACTGGGATGGAGCAGCGACTTGCGTTCTGCGACGGAAGGACGAGGCAATTCTTCTCTCGTCGATCAGATGTTTGAGAAACTGCCGGGTGAATTGCAGGAGAAAGTGCGCAACCAGATCATCCAGCGAAAAGGCCTGGGCGAAGGAATGCTGGGAGCGTAATCTTTACTCTTTTTTATGATTTTTATTTTTTAGGATTCATTTCTATTGTATCTCCTAGATTATAATTTGTGGAGGAAAATGCTAATTCCAAAAGATATTTTCCTTGCTGGGAAGAATTCCAAAATGTACAGGGTCTTAGATTTTTTTTGATTTCAACTACTTTTTTCTCCTTATTTACAACTACAATATCAATGGGATAAAAAACAAAAAAAGTATGGATGCTTATTTTTTGTTCTGTCGGAAAAATCATCACTAGGTTTTTCCGTGGATGGAACATTAAGCCTAGGCTTTGGCTTAGAACATTGGAACAAATTAACTCTTGGTGAGAAATAATTTGATTGCTTGTTTTATTGATGATCATGCTTTTGAATACGTAATTAAACTATAAATATTTATATATTCTTTTGCTCTTTTCTTTTTATGAAAGATATCTATTATCATGATTCCCTTTATATTTTTGCCAAGGATCTTGGTTCATTAGTCCGCTGTTTTGAACAAGAAATGTCGCTCGTCCAGGTGAGTCAGGATGAAGAAGATCTCGATTATTATTTTTCTATGGAGAAGTATCCTTCTTTTCAAGGCGGCATGCTGGAGCGATCAGATGATCTTCCTGATGGTTTAAGCGAAATACTTGGAACTGCCTTAGAAGAGGTGGAAGAAAAGATTCCGATGATAATTTCTGAGTCGCAGGCTTATCTGTGGATTGATTCTCTCCATGATACTAATTCCAGAGATGCCATTCGGGATATTTTAGCACATTTACGAAAAAATCGTATAGTATACTCTGTTGTATCGGTAGGTCTTTATGAAGCTGAATTTATCGGCGGTTTTCATCCTCACCTATTCGGGTATGAGTTTATCAATCCTAATCTAGAAGAAGAAACAAGAAAAGCACTTCTCGATGACCTTGATGGAATTTGGGAGCCTTATTAGGTTAATCACTTTTTCTCTAATTTCTTATACCCTATCCAAATCAAGACAGCTAAAACGATGCCTAATAAGATAAATTTTAAAGTACTATTGGCATGCTGCCAGTAGCGGATGGTTCCATAGAGTATTGTCAGGATTCCACCGATAAGCAAGCCTACACCAACTGTTTCTTTCTGAAGAATAATACCTGTCACAATTCCAGCTAGACCAAAAATGACGGCAATAATGAAAACCATCTTATCATGCTTGGCAGCTGCCTGATCAAAATCCTCATAACATTCTTTTGGCTGGTTGCAGTACCCTGCTGGTACTGGTTTTGGTGCAGCAACGCTCGTATCTTCCTGCCATACACCTCCTGCCTCCGTGCAGGATGTTTCATCTCGCGCCTCATAGATCCGCTGCGGGCAGAATTTATCGTATTTTGGAGTGGGATTAAAAACCTCAATCCCATATCCAATAAAAAGGGCAAAAATCAACGCAATAGCGATCGCAACAATAACCTTTTTCTTCTCCATGGTTTTATTAATTATAGAGTATTAATAAAGATTATGGTTTTCTCTCTAAAACCTCATTTTAGAGGGAAATCTTTATAAAGTCACTCCTATGCAGTAGTATAACATGGAATTAGTACACATTTTAGGAGCAGATGCAGTCAATCCTTATACTAGGGATAACTGTATTGATAAACGTGAACTATGGGAACACTATGGTGGTAGGATCTACTTTGTAAGCCCTGACCCCATGTATTTAGATCGGGTTATTGCTGATATAACAACACCTTCGTATGCAGATAAAGTTTTTCCGTTAGGCTCTTTAGAGTATGCTACTTCTGTTCAAACAGACAGTCTTTTAGACCTTATTTGTCCCATTAATTATACTAAAGAAAATGGTCTGCTGAAAATAGCTGCGGATCATGGTGAGTTTCCATTTGAAATTGTGCTAGAATCTGAAACTAAACAGTTGTTGAATGGCGCTCTTCGCGAAAAAGATGTTCTTAAAGCGGTACAGGGCAGCCGTCATGTCATCCCGTACCAAGATCACTGCTTTGTATTAACTCCTGATACTAATAAAGATGTGCTTTCCTTCGTACTACGGATGGATTATTTGCAAGGACGGAATCTCCAACAATTGTTACATTATAATTATGCCTTTACGGTGCAGGACATAGCAAAAATACTTGCTGATGTTGCTGCTGCAGTGTATGATATCCAGCAAAAAAAAGTTGTTCATCAAGATATTAAGCCCGGAAATATAATGTATCATAAACATTCTTCTTCTGAATTAGGAAATGCCACCTTAATTGATTTTGGCGTGAGTTGTTTTCATGATCAACCTTCTCCTTTTCGGGAAGGTGTTATTGCTGGAACGCCGGTATATATGTCTCCGGAACAGGCTGAAGGACGAATCATCCCTGAAACCGATGTCTTTGCCTTAGGTATTTTAGCTTATAATCTTTTTACTGGTAACAAACCAAACTTCGCTGATTCTGGATTGTATAGGACTGTAAATAATTTCTATCATTTAATGACTCTCATTAAATATGGTGGTCGCCATGGCAATGAACAATGGGGCTATGACCAGCGAAATGTAATTATGGATAATTTACGCCAACTGAGCGAACAACGATTTAATCAACGCTTGCCGATGAGTCTTCTGGAAGCGATTGAAGCTGCGTTTGAACCAAATCCCCGCAAACGGGAACAGGCTCTGGTTCCTCTCGGAAATGAAGCGCTGAAATTAGCAACCGGAGAAATACATACGGAAGAACTGCCAAATATTTTAATCGAGAGAGAGATTGATGCACCTATTTCACAGCGATCTGATAATATTGCGTTACGATTGCTTGAACAATTAGAGCAAGGAACTACCGATATTATCACAGTTCCTGACGACACTGTCCGTATTCCAGAATTAATTTATTAGTGCCCTCTTAAAACTATTTTCACTCTGCTAAAATTCCAACCTTTCCGGGCATTGCTGCTTTTGCTTTAGGATGATCGCTGTCTTCTGCGAGAACAATTTTAATCGTACATCCAAACTCCTGCTGCAAAAATGATTTTGCTCCTTGTACAACCACTAACTCTTCTTCCTGTGATGTTATCAACGCAGGAATTTTAGTCGCATCTTTTAACAGGCTGGTGACAATTCGGGTTATTTCTTTTCCTTTTACTTTAAGAGAATCATCTTCCAACACGTTGCGCATGATTTCTCCCATGTTATGTGTAACTTTGATCTCATGGGCGATGGTGGAATAAACGCTGTACGTCCAATTCTCAGCGATAAAAAGAGTTACTGTTTTCATTTTTTCTAATTGAGCTAATTTGACAACGTTGCGCATTCCTTCCAAGATGTCTTTGACTAATTCTTCTGCCGCCTCAGCTTTGAGGTTCACTTTTTCTTCATTCATCACTGGCCAGGAAGACGCAGAAACAAGTCCTTTCGCTGGATTTAATTCTTCGCTAAGGTGAGGTGTAATAGGGTTCATCAGGCGGCACCACAGTTGCACTACTTCTGTAATCGTCTTTTTATGTTCTCCTCCCCGCCGTAGATACCAGCGGAGATTATCATACATTGTAAAATACACGATCGATGCTACATCCCGAAGGTTATACTGTGCCATGGCATCGTTTACCAGATGGAGATTTTGCTGTGTTTTGGAAATCAGCCAGTGGTCAATGGGCTGTGCTTTTCCGTTTAATTTTGTCAGGCTTGTAACCAGTGCTGCAATTCGTTCTACTGTATTTTTGTAATTAAAGACAACATCTTCCGCCCAGACGACATCAACATGAGGGCTGCCGATATGGGCATAGTACAGCCGCATGGCATCGACACCATATTTTTTGATCGCGGCAGGAATTGGTTCTGCACCACCTTTACTTTTGGATATTTTCGATCCTTTTCCGATAACCCACCAATTGACAAAAATTCCTTTTGGCCATTTTTGCGGTGGGAGAATAGCAACATGATTCATCACAAAAACAGGGAAATGAACTGTTTGATGTTCTTTGCCGCCTAAATTAAGGTCTAATGGATAGAAATAATCAAATTCCTCCTTAATCTCTTTCCAGGATTTTTTTGCGTCTCCTTTTCCCAAAAAGACATAGTCGAAAAAATCTTCCGTTAATTCCTTTACCTTCAGCGTGCCATTATTGACAAACTTGGAAATGATGTA
>JAUYPT010000090.1 GCA_030695685.1 Nanobdellota archaeon
AACATACGATAAACGCTCATTAATTTCTCCCCGTATATTCTGACTCATTAATTCCCGGCATTTTTCACGGGGATAATTTCCTAACAGCCAGGCCAATTTGACAAAGGCAGTGTTGGCAAGCATATCTTTTCCTGATACAACGCCGAGAGTTAATAAATCTCTTCCTTTATCATAGATATTAAGATTAACACCGCCAAAAAGAGATTGTGTTGTCATCACCACAACACATCCATTGTTGTGTAATTCTTGTAATGCAGGATATATTTTTTTATGAATCGCTGCTTCAGGATTGGGAACCTGTCCCGGTGTATGCCCTAAGCCAGTACCTTCAATGATTACACCTTTGTATTTTTTATAAAAAGTAAATTGTTCCGGCACCATATTAATGTGAATTTTCAGCAAGCCTACTTTCTCTTCCATTTTTGGCTTTAAGATTAACGAATCAGCTTTTCGTGGATAATCATGCTGCATCATCTTTACTTCTTTAGTCCTGTAATTGACGGTCGCAAGGATGCCTGTATTAACAGCTTTAAATGCATCCCGCCGTGAGGAATGGAGTTTCGCTGTTTTGCATGCCGGCAGGATAGTACAAAAATCATCTGCTGCAGACTGATGCATGCAGATAGCAACACCGCCAAAATCTGTTTTAATGATGAATTCCAGTGCGCAGACTAAATTCATTGCCGCATCGCTGCTTCCTCTGTCCGAAGAACGCTGCGCACCGACAAAAATTATTGGAACTGGAGATTTCTCAACGATAAAAGAGAGAGCAGCGCTGGCAACGGCCAAATTATCCGTGCCCATGCCAATAATGATACCATCAACACCGGATTTCACCTGCTTCTCGATCGCTTTTGCAATGACAGCAAAATGTTTAAACCGCAAATCATCGCTCCACATCTGAGCAATCAGTTCCGAATTAATGTTGGCAATATCTTTTAATTCCGGAAAAAGTGCAACCAACTCTTCTGGTTTGAAATCAGCAGAAACACCGCCCGTGCGGTAATCTACTTTTGAAGCGATCGTGCCGCCGGTATGAAGAATAGCAATTGTAGGAAGTCCTTTTTTAACCGCAAGAGAGGCTCTTTTTTGTTTTTTTTCTTTGCTTTTGGTAATAACAGTTATTTTTGTAACCTCCTTCTTTGGAAAGCCGACATTATAGCCGTTATCAAGTTTAATCAGCACAACATTCTTATCAAATGTCGGCATCAGCATGCCTTCTATTGTTTCTTTTTTAGTTATAACTTTGATACGATCACCAGGAGCGGCCATAGCTGAAACTAAATTCTAAAGGTTTATATAGATTACTGAAAAAATAAAAACATGCAGGAACATCGGGAGGATCATGAACATTTGGGGAATCTTCAAGAAATAATCGCCGCGTTGCAAGAACCATCACTATATCCCCATCCCACAAAAGATATAAAAATAATCACGACTGCTGTATCCCATGTTTTTCTTACAGGAAATTTTGCCTATAAAATTAATAAAGCATTAAATCTTGGTTTTCTCGATTTTTCAACACTTGAAAAAAGAAAAGAGCAGTGTGAAAAGGAATTAAAACATAATTCGCTACTGTCGCCGGAATTGTATGAAGACGTTATACCTATTCTCAAAGATGATCACGGAAAGATCATTCTTACTGGCCAGGGAGAAGTCATAGAATATGCTCTCAAAATGAAACAAATGAATCCTGACAGCACCATGAACAACTTGCTTAAAGATAAGATGATCACAGAAAAACAAATTACCCTGCTTGCAGAACAGATTTTTCAGTTTCATCAAATTGCGCCGCAGGACAAGGAAATAAGGCAGTTTGGTTCTGTCACAACAATTCAGTTTAATTGGGATGAAAATTTCAGCCAGACTGAGAAATACAAACCAAAAATAATCGCATCAGAAGATTTTAATTTTATTCAAGAAAAGATCAACGATTTTATCATTAAAAACAACGTGTTATTCAATACAAGAGTTGCAAACAAAAAAATCAAGCATTGCCATGGTGATTTTCATTCTGCCAATGTCTTCATCGATAATAATAAGATTTTCATTTTTGACGGCATCGTCTTCAATAAACGCTTCCCTTGTTCTGATATCATTGCCGAGATTGCTTTTATGGCCATGGATTTAGAGTTTCATCATCGAGAAGATTTAGCAGCACACTTTATCCAGCGCTATCAACAGTTAAGCAATGATACTGACATTCCTGCACTGCTGGATTTTTATAAATGCTACCGCGCCTATATCAGGGCAAAGATACATTGTTTTACAACCGAAGATAAAAATCTGAATGCGCAAGAAAAACAAAAAACAACAGCTGCTGCACAATCTTATTTTCAATTGGCAAAGAAGTATGCTGCCAATTTAGATTAATTAGTTTTAGGATTATAACTCTCTAAAAACTGTTCCAGTTTTCCTGTAATATCTGTTTTGTCTTGAGAATAATCTTTTTCTGTCACGGCATGTCCAATCGTAAAGCCACCGGCATGTCCTCTGCCGCCGCCGCCCATCGACTGGCAGAATTCGATAACACTTTTTCCGACGTTGCCTTTTCCAAAAACAATCACATTAGAAATGCCTTCAAAGGCGACAACAACATAATCAACATCATTAATTCGTTTTAAATGCTCTGGTGCATCTTTCATGTAAAGGATTGGATCAGCATAGGCAAAGAGAACTTTTTTGCCAGCGCAATGGACTATGTCCACATTCTCTTCCAGTCGGACATAAGCCTCTCTTTTTTTCTTTTGACAATCCTGAACAATCCGTTGATAATGAGGAGCAAGAGCGCCTTCCTCATCCCATACGTTGCCTGCACCCAAATCCTGTACTAATTTACTTAATCCAAAAATGTCATTATTATTGGATTTAATAATATTCTGCAGTACGTCGCCTAACGTCCATTCCAACATCTGCCGCCGTTCAAAATCATGGGCATGGGCAACTCTCGCCAGCATTCGATTATAGTCAGAATCAAGGTTGTGAGAATAAGCATACCTTCTTTGCACTAATTCGGCAGTGCATAGATGTGGTTCGTAAACAACACGGGCATAAGACCGCACTAAAAAGTCTTCATTCTGAAAAGTGTTGAGGTGATGGTCAATCCAAGTAAAGCTTTCTGTTTTTTCGCCTAAGCCTTGAAATAAATATTCATCTTGAAACACTAGATTTAGCGAAATATCCGCAACAATGAGATGCGGTTTTTTAAGATCTTTAAGCCGATTATTTATGTCCTGCATCACGGGAAAAAAATCATCATAATCGACAAAATAATGATGGCAAGGATTATTGCTGAAAGCGCGGCGGAGCAAGGCATGAGAAATTATGCCGTCAGGATCAATACGATGTCCAACAATAATATAATTTTCTCCGCTTGATGCCTGATTAGCAATAACATAATCCTTCATAGAAGTTACGTTTTTAATAAAACTTTATAAGAATTATGATTATAATTTCTGCAGATTATAGATGAGGAGATTTTTGTACTGATTTAAGATTTTACTTTTTCTTACTCTTCTCAACATCTTTGGTTAATTTCAGCTTTTTGATCAGTTCCTTATAGCGGTTTCGGATGGTTACTTCGGTAACACCGGCAACATCTGCCACTTCTCGTTGGGTTCGTTTTTCGCCGTGGATTAAACTAGAAACGTAGAGTGCAGCAGCAGCAATTCCCGTTGGACCACGTCCGGACGTTAACTCGATATCACGCGCCATCTCTAAAATCTCAACTGATTTGGACTGTGTTTCGGCACTTAATTTCAGCGCAGAGGCAAAACGAGGGATATAATCTGCAGGATTACTGGGACGGATGTTGATTTCC
Organism: Nanobdellota archaeon; assembly: GCA_030695685.1. Lineage (GTDB taxonomy): Archaea > Nanobdellota > Nanobdellia > Woesearchaeales > GW2011-AR9 > JAUYPT01. Next base: position 3,821 of record JAUYPT010000090.1, read on the forward strand.
AATTCCCGAGTCACAAAACGATACGTTCTGCCAATTTCTTTCTTCTCGATACCAGATGCTTCGCCCATTTCATCTAAGGTTCGCGGAACTTCATGGCGCCGGCAGGCAGCATAGAGAGCGCCGGCAATAACAGATTCCATTGATCTGCCCCGTACTAACCCTTTCTGCACTGCCAAACGATAAATACGAGCTGCTTCCTCTTCAACTGAACGAGGAAGTTTTAGATAAGAACTTACTCTTTTTAATTCTGCTAAGGCAACTTTTAAGTTTCGTTCGATAGCAGTACTGATTCGGATATTCCATTTTCGCAGCCGGAAGAAACGATCTCGTTCCCGATCAGACCCTAACTTATAGAAATCAGATGTTGTTCCTACTTCTGTGCCTAAACCCTGATCAAACTGCGTCTGGCTGGATGGTGCTCCAGTTCGCCGCTTGCTGCCGCCACTGTCATCTTCAAAGTCACGCCATTCCTGAGAAAAATCAACCATACGGTCTTCAATAACTAAACCGCAATCACGACAAATCGTCTCTCCTTTCTCCGTATTACGATAAATATTCTTGCTCGCACATTCCGTACATTCTTTAATCGTTGTCTTGCGAATCATTGCCGTATACCCCGTCCAGAACTCTACCACCAAACGTTAATTTTAAATAGTTACTGCTGATTTTATTTATAAATGTTGTGGTTATTTGTGTTAGGGAAGAGATTACAAACACGAAATGATGACCAAAAACGTGTGCATTCTCAAAAAAGAAAACTTTATATAGGTTTATGATTTGTGTCGTTGTATGAACAAGAGAGGCCAATTAGGTGTTATTGAATTCAAGTTCTTCATCTATG
>JAUYPT010000095.1 GCA_030695685.1 Nanobdellota archaeon
GCCCTTTTTCTTCAAGAGCTGCAGTCACATCGCTTTCATATGCTCTGCTAAAGTGGTCTAATACAACTAAATCTGCAAGGATTCTGGATCGCATTGTTGCTTGAGCTGCACTTGTGGCTTGAGTATTTAACTGAGCCATACTATGCTGTAAAAAGCTTAGGTACTCTTTAAATCCCTGTTCTTGTCCTATTCTAACAGCTCCTTGCCATACTGCTTGTCGTAATCCATAGCTTTCAGGAATTCCCATCTGCTTATGCATGTCAGCATACGCTGAACGGGCGTCATTCACCAGAGCCATCAGGCTGCCATAATCAGTGCCTGTTACGGTCTTGCTTTCCAGGATGACACCAATTCCGGCAGCAACATCATTAAGCCGGACACTCGCAGCATAGGAACCATCTTTAATTCCCCTGATAAATCCTAAGAGCCTGCTTAAATCCTTTATTTTTCTCAATTCACGCCGTACAAAACCATGCTTAAGTTTGCCTTGCGACTCCAGGATCTTTCTGTAATCATTATCATCTCTTACGGAAAAGTGCGGTGAAACCCCGCCTTGCTGCATGAGTTCAACATTCCTTTCAAAAGTCTCTTTAGGATCAGTACCAACATAACCAAGAGCAGTATCAATAAACTCTCTGGTTTCACCATCAAGTTCAGCAGGAAATTGTTCCGGGTCAGCAACAAGCGGATATATTTCTCTCCATCCACCCCTCATTCCTGATCTTCGTGCAAACTCAGTCCAGAATCTATCGTGAAGGTCTCCCGCTAATTTCTTTTCCAGCTGGCTTGACCCCGCTTCAGCTACGCCATTAGGAAATCTGAATTTAAGGAATCTGTTCTCTCCAGCGATATCTAGTTCTAAAGCCGAGCTGTGCTGGGCATCGGAGGAGTTCATGGCTGCAATAATGGCAAGCTTTTTGTACCTGCCTTCTTGGCCAGGTATAGGGACTCTCAAATAGCCGGTGTCTCCATTCACGTGGACGACTCCGTCAATTACTTGGAAGACTTCCTGGCTGTCTCCCCTATTAATCTCATCAATAAACAGGGCTCCGTATTTTTGGCATTTTTCAGGATCGATTCTGGTTTTAGGCACGCCCTTCTCTAGGGTGGTAGTCGTGAATGGTTCAAGAGCGGAACTGCCCAGAATGCCACCGCTCAACCTGATGGTGTAATGTCCGTCAGGGCCAAAAACAGCATTAAACAAAGCATCGCTGGTATATGTTTTTCCGACGCCCGTAACTCCTTCATAAAGGATGTGAAAATCGTCGAAGAATAAGGATGCGGCATCTATGTCCAGGACCGTGACTTCTGTGGTGTTGGGCATGGGCAACCGGGCTTTTCCATTGAGAAATCTGACGTCAACATTGTCTCCTTCCGTTATTTCCAAGTAAGGAGTCGGGGAAACAACGCCGTCAAGAGTGCCGTACAGCGTTTGGATGAAATGCTTTCTTAATTCTTTTTGATCAGGTTTTTTAGTTGCCATTCGTGCCACTCTCCAAGACTTTTATTTTCACTTCTACGAGCATCTTCGGTTGGAGTTGATCGCGCAGGAAAGCAGGAATGAGGATCATATGCTGCAAGCCCTGCTTGCTGAGTTGTTTGGTTAACGTGAATTCGGTCATATGAAAATGCTCCAGTATCGCTATGCCGCAGCTATGTTTTTACTGTGAAATAGTGTATAATATTTAAAGCTTTCGATAATTTTATCACTTTTTAGTGGTTTTTCTGGGGAGTTTGTCCAAAGAGAGGCAAGCTCCTGATGCACAAACTTTTCAAAGAATTCGGACGCCAGAACTTTCCGGGAATGCGAAGAAAAAAAAAAGTTCTGAGGAACCGGTACGAAGAGCTCTGCTCCGAAAGCAATCTCCAGAGGGCTTTCAAAAGAGCACGAAAAGGGAAAACCGGTAAAACCGACGTCATCAAATTTGAGCAAAAACTGCGAGAAAACCTGCTGCAATTAAGAAACGAACTCCTTCTGCAAACGTACCAGCCTCAGCCGCTCAAAACGTTCATTCTTCGTGATCCAAAAACCAGAAAAATAAGCAAGTCAGCCTTTCGTGATAGGGTAGTGCATCATGCGCTTTGTAATATTATCGAACCTGTTTTTGACCGGCAATTTGTGTACGATTCTTTTGCGAACCGGTTGGAAAAAGGAACGCTCAACGCCGTTAAACGATTTGATGTGTTTAAGAGAAAAGTATCCCAGAACAATACCCGCAACTGTTTTGTCCTCAAAGCGGACATCAAAAGCTACTTTGACACCGTAAATCATCACGTCCTTGTCGAAATTCTTGGCAAGAGAATCAAAGATGAAAGAGTGCTGTGGCTTATCAAGAAAATCATTGCAAATCATCACCGTAAAGAAAAAGAAAGAGGAATGCCTTTGGGCAATCTAACGTCTCAATTTTTCGCTAATATTTACCTTAACGAACTGGATCAATTTGTCAAACACCGGCTGAAGGCAAAGCACTATATTCGCTATGTAGATGATTTTGTTATTTTGCA
>JAUYPT010000096.1 GCA_030695685.1 Nanobdellota archaeon
AACAGTTATTTGGACAGTATTTGCTCCTGCTTGGTTTGCAATAGTAGTACAATCTAATGTATGTCCATTTCCGTTAAGGACACAATTTACTGCTGATGTACTTGATTGCGAATTCACGATGAAAGTGAGATTAGCATCAGCATCTTCAACATCACTTGCAAAATTATGCAAATCATATTGTGTTAATCCAGCATCTTCATTGACATTTGCATTAGGAATTGCGAGCATTGGCGCTACTCCTAAAACTATAGTAGCAGATAATGCAATAGCAACTATCAGCATGAAGAATGCTATTAATTTTTTGGTTAGTTTCATTGTATTTACCCTCATTGTATTTTATAAAACACCCTCACTTCTTCTTGAATAGGATTACGGAAAAGATGACCACGGTTGCGAGTACAGTTACAATTGCAACTACTAACATGCTTACCAAGATGTCATCACTCGTATAAGGATCTTCAATTGTTGCAACAATTGTCGATGATGTTACTTTGTTACTTTCTTTGCTGCTTTCTGTTGTTACGGACATTTCCACTTCTGTTGCCTCTTCAGCAGCCTCTTCCGGAACAGTAATCACTTCTTCTGGAAGTTCTATCGTTTCTGAAATAACAGCACACTCTTCTACAGCCATAAAGAGCCGCTGGTAATCGATTGGCTCATCATCGTTGATGAAAATGGTAACATCCAGAGGATAGGATCCTGCTGCAATATCTTTCAAGGAGTATTGGAATACTTTTTTCCATTCGTTTTCATTCCGAGAGTATTTGTCAATAATAATATCCGCGAGATTGTCATCAATCCCTGCTGCTGCATTATAAAGTGCGATACGAACATCGCTTTGTTTTTGAGTGCCAAAATTTTTGAGATTAACGTCAACATTGAATTGTTCTGTACAGGTTGTTATTGGTTCTGGAGTCATTTTTATAGCTGTGATTCGAACGTCATCCTGCACTCGCTCAACGTTGAACGAGATTTCATTGGTGTAGGTATGTTTGGCATCTTTTCCATCATCGGCTTCTAGCGTAATGTCAAACGAATAAATGCCGGCGTCAGCATCATCGCTAAGGCGAAAATTAACGGTAAATTCTGTTTCCTCATGATTTGCAAGACTGCCAAGGTTATATTCATCTGGAATTTCATTTTGATAGATATCATTGTCATCAGCATCGATGGTTACTGTTATATCCGTTAATTCGCCGTCGTCTTCATCATAATCCTTATCGAACAGATTTTCAAGATCAAATGTGAACATCACTTCCGTTCCTGACTTGATATCTTCAGTAAGGTCAAAATTAATGTCGTTGCCATCAAAACTGTCCGTTTCGGAAGAGCCGTCATTATTGGTATAATCAATCGTAAACTCTTTAATCTTGATCATTGATGCTGTTCTCTGCCGCAACGTTACACGGTCTACTTCATTGCCGCTTGTATCTTTAATAATGACAAATCCAATATCTTTCTCTCCGGAATCTTCACGGTGCGGAATGTTTACTGTTATGGGTACAGTTGTCGTTCCGTTTGCGGGTACCGTAACCTGGCTTGCAACTGAAGGCTGATAGCCGCTTGGCAGCCCTGAAAATGTAATCTGTACGGTAGAACTGACAGCATCAGGATTATTCAATGTTAATTGCATGCTGACATCCAGTGCATCGTCATCTTCTAAACTGGCGTAATTAACATCAACTAAGAGTTGATTTTCACTGATATCAACGGTTGCTACTGCACTATTTGCTGCTAAAATGAAAAATAGTACAAGGACAATGAACGTTTTAGGTTTAATATTAAACATAGTTTTAAAGTATCTATTCTTGAGTAGTTAACTATTAAAAAGAATTAGGGGGTTTACTATATATATTTTATGTAAAAAACTGTTAAAAAGCGGAAAAAAAGAGAAGAAATGGTTTTATTTATCCCCCATAATAAAAGAACTTTTCAATGGAAACGTCTTCCGCTTTGAAATTTCCGGAACGAGGATGGCCGCTGCTTGAAGATTCTACTTTTCCCCGCTGTGGGGCTTCGGCCTCACTACTCGGTGCCTCTCTTTTGGTTACAATTTGGTTTGCGGCGGGCAGCTTTTGGTAGCGCAGCTCATTCTTTAACGCTGCCATTTCTTTTTCCATCTCTGCCATTTTTTCCTGGAATGTGCGGATGGTTTTGACTAAAAATTGGGTATTTTGCTCTAAAATTTTTCGAACATCGGAGTCTGAAATGGCAGGCGCAGTATCTTTTCCTAGTTTTCTGTTGTTCTCTTCCGTTTGCACAGCTTCCATTGTTTTAGTAATGGCGTTGTAATAGGAGGGGTCCTTATCACGAAAAATTTTTTCTGCCTGGGCAACAGCTTCTTCCCGGTCCTGTGCTAATCCTTGCTTCATTAAATCGACAGCAAGAGTATTTATTCTTTGAATTTGTTCAATATTCATCGTTATACCTCTTTTGAGCTTTTTTTAATGTATTAATTTAAAAATGGGATTTAAATATAAATATAACCTTTTCTATTCTACTATCTATAGTATTCCTCACACTGTTTA
>JAUYPT010000099.1 GCA_030695685.1 Nanobdellota archaeon
GATGATATTATTTCTACGACAGTTGATCAAGTTCTTACTCGTGCAGAGACCGACCTTAACGGAGAAGTATTGCAAGGTATTCAGGCAGAAGCGCAGTATGCAGCCCAAAATGGATTGCGGTTGTTAGTGTATGAAGGTGGTCATCACCTCGCTGTTGCAGGAAGAGATATCACTATCGGAGGCCAGCAGCTCTATGATTTAGTCTGTGTCCGAAATCAAGATATTTTTGGCGCTCCTGCTTGTGATTGTCAAGGCATCACAGGCATCTGTGATATTGTTCCAACGGCAACATATAATATAAGTGGTGAAAATATTCCTGATTTTGTTGCTTTAATGTCTAGCGCAACGCACAATCCTCGGATGCGCCAGTTGTACAACAGAATGTTTGACTTATGGTTCCAGAACGGCGGCGATATTTTTAATGTGTACAAATACATCAATTATCCTTCCAAATGGGGATTATGGGGAACATTAGATTATGCAACACAGTTAGATACTCAGGCACCGATGTACCAAGGTGTCATGGATAGCGTTACTCGCTACCTAAATTTTGTTCCGGGCGGAGCGCCGCCTCCAACTGCAGTTTGTGGTAATAGCATTATTGAAGGTTCGGAACAGTGCGATGATGGTAATACAGTCAGCGGTGATGGCTGTTCTTCAACGTGTCAATCAGAATCGCCTCCACCTCCTCCTCCATCAGTTAACGCGATGATTACGGTTAATCCTTCTCAGACCTATCAAACGATGCGGGGATGGGAAGCAAATATTTTTGCACAGGAATTTGGCACTCCTAATAACCTTCAAAATCATAGCCGGTGGATGCCTGCCGTTGTCAATATGGCCGTAAACGAACTGGGCATAAATAGAGGCCGCGTGGAATTGACCGCAGGCTCAGAAAATCCCAACCGCTGGAACGAGCAATATGTTAATGGCAGGATTCAATATCGTGATGATGCTAATCTTTCTAATTCCTGGCGTAACCACCGCTATGAAATTATTAATGATAATAATGATCCTAATGTCATTAATTGGAATGCATTTGATTTTGCTCTTTTAGACCTCAAAGTTAATTCTATGGTTATTCCTTTGCGTAATCAACTGACAGCGTTAGGAAAGAATTTTTATTTCAGTTTAAATTATGTTGGCTTTACGAATGGTGATACCATTCACTCTTCAAATCCTAATGAATATGCTGAATTTATGCTTGCTGCTTTTATCCACATGAACCAAACCTTTGGCTTTGTTCCTGATGCTGTTGAAATTATTTTAGAACCAGATGTAGCTGGTTGGGCAAATGGCCGTGTAGGTCCTTTAATTGTGGCGACGGAAGCAAGACTTCGCCAGAATGGCTATACTCCTGAATTTATTGGGCCATCTAATACCAATATGTGGAATGCCTATAATGAATTTACACGGATTGAAACGACACCAGGGGCAGCAAATCTTCTGGCGGAAGCATCTTTCCATCGTTATAATCAAGCGCCTACTTCTGATCTTCAGCAGTATGCTAACATTGTTTCACCGTACGGCATTGGCATTTCGATGTTAGAACATTGGGATCCAACTAATACCTATATTGTAATGCATGATGCTATCCGCTATGCTAATACAGTTGCCTGGCAGCAGGGAGTCTTAGGAGGAAATATAAGTGGTTCTGATATAACTCCTGTAACGCTGATTGATACACCTTCTGCAAGTGTCGTTCGCGGCTCTTATAGCAGATATTACCAGCAATATTTTAGAGATGTAGATCTGGGAGCAGTACGTATTGATGCTACTTCTTCCAATGAAGCAGATTATAATCCTCTTGCCTTTGTAAACCCAGATGGATTGTATACTATTATTGTTAACGCCAGAAATTCCGGCGGCACTGTTAATGTTACGGGTCTTCCTGCCGGAACGTATGCCAGCAGGTATACAACTGCAAGCGCTTATGATCAAGCGCAGTCAGCACAAGCCATCAGCAGTGGAGGTGCTTTAACCGTCACGATTCCAGCATCCGGAGTAATCACTATTTACCAAACCACTTCTTCTGCTGCAGTCTGTGGCAATGGGATGGTGGAGATGGGCGAGCAATGTGATGACGGCAATACGGCGAATAATGACGGCTGTTCTTCAGTCTGTTTGAATGAAGTCAATAATGGCGGGACGACTATCGGCACTGCTGGACCTGAATCAAAAACACTTCTTCCACCGCCGATATATTCTGGAACGTGTCCTGTATTTAATGATGGTCAAAATTCTTTATCTTCATCAGGCAATAACCGGAACTTTTTGATTAGGATGCCGACTGGTGTCAGTAGTTCGGATACTGTTCCTGTTGTCTTTGCTTGGCATGGTATTGGCGCCGATATGTTTTATTTCCAAACATTGATTACTCCGTTAGTACCCGCAAATGTCATGGTTGTAACCATGGAATATGGCCCCAGCGGCACGTGGACCTATGGAACAGATCCCTCAACAAATGATGATCTACGAGCCTTTGATGATATTATTGCTTGTCTCAATACTCAGTTTAATACAAATCCCAATAATTTTAATATTGGTTTGGGACAAATTTATTCTACTGGTCATTCGCTCGGTGGCTTGTTTAATACCTACTTAACAATGCATCGGGCAAACCGTTTAGGTGCATCTGTTTCTTTTTCAGGTGGAACGTACTCCTCTAATCCCTACACGACACCAAATGCCTACATCCCTGCCCTCTTTTCCTGGGGTGGTCCGAATGATATTGGCGGAGGATTTGCATTCAATCAGCCTAATCTCGATGCTTCTACTTCTTTTGCTGCCGATGGCAATTTCGTTGTCCAATGCCAGCACAGTGAATTTCACAGTATCCCTGTCGATGCAGCAAATCATCTATGGCCGTTCTTCCGCGATCATTGGATTGGCCAGACAATAGAACCATATCAAAATGGATTGCCCTATAATGATCCTAATTATCCTTTCACTAGTTATTGTGTTGCTCTTCCGTATACTCCAACTACTCCTCCAACCATCACTATTGGTGATGTCAGTGCACCACAATTAGGAACAACAAATGGTCTTGTTGATAATCAGGACGTGCTGTTAATGGTTGATCATATTCTTGGCACCATGATGTTGAACATGAACGCCCAGACTGCTGCCGATACAACCTGTGACCAAAGAATTGATGTGCGTGATATTCTTGCCATCTTTAGAAGTATTCGTGGCTTAGGTTCTTTACCAGTAAGTTGTCCTTAAAGTAGCAGTAGCTGGAAAATTTTAACTCTTTCCGTCTCTATTATTTCTCTCCACAATCTTTATAAATAAAATTAACAATTGTTAACTTTATGGTAAAAGAAGCACTCAATATTGAATTAAACAGGGAAAAGTACGATCAGGCGGATGATCATACACCTCGATTTATTGCCGAGCCGGGCATTACGGAAGAGGTTGTGAGATTAATCTCTGCAACGAAAAAAGAACCGCAGTGGATGTTGGAAAAACGCTTGAAAGCATTGCAGTTATTTCAGGAAACTGCAATTCCGACGTGGGGACCGGATTTATCAGATTTAGATTTAAACAACATTGTATATTTTATTGATCCTAATGCCGTTGAAAGCAGCAATTGGGATGATGTACCGGCAGAAATCAAAAGAACATTTGATAAGTTAGGCCTTCCGGAAGCGGAAAAGAAAGTTTTGGCTGGAGTTGGCGCGCAGTATGATTCCAGCGTTGTCTACCATAACTTGGAAAAAACGTTGAAAGAAAAAGGCGTTATTTTTGAAAATATGGACGTGGCAGTGCAAAAATATCCAGAATTAGTGCAGAAATATTTCATGACTTCCTGCATCCCTATCAATGACCATAAATTTATCATGCTTCATGCTGCAGTTTGGAGCGGCGGGACGTTTATTTATGTTCCCAAAGGAGTGAAGGTAGATCTTCCACTGCAAGCCTATTTCCGCATGAATGAGCAGCGGGGAGGACAGTTTGAACATACCCTCATCATTGTTGATGAAGGAGCAGAACTGCATTATATTGAAGGCTGCAGCTCTCCTAAATACAGTAAGAATTCTCTCCATGCCGGCTGTGTGGAATTGCACGTTCTGCCCGGTGCTGCAATGACCTATTCTTCTATTGAGAACTGGAGTAAAAATGTCTACAATCTCAATACCAAGCGAGCGCTTGTTCATAAAAATGCCTCAGTTCGATGGCTGAATGGCAATATGGGCAGCGCCAAAACGATGTTATATCCTTGTTCAGTATTAATTGGAGAAAAAGCCCGTTCCGAAAGTATCGGCATTGCCTTTGCCGGGAAAGGACAGGATCAGGATACAGGATCAAAAGTCATCCACGCTGCTCCTCATACAACTTCTATTATCAGAGCTAAAAGTATCAGTAAAGACGGCGGCATTTCCAGTTACAGAGGTTTAGTCAAAGTAACACCCAATGCGATACACACAAAATCCAATGTTCAGTGTGATGCTTTGTTATTAGACAATCAATCCGTTTCCAAAACCTATCCTACGATGAAGATTAACAATACGAAAGTAAATATTGGTCATGAAGCTACTATCAGTAAGATTGGCGAAGAGCAAATTTTCTATTTGACCAGCCGCGGATTGTCAGAAGAGCAGGCGATTCAGATGATCGTGTCCGGATTTATTGAGCCCGTGATTAAAGCGCTGCCATTGGAATATGCTGTGGAATTAAACAAGTTAATTGAGTTGGAGATTGAAGGTTTTTGAGGGTTTATACTATACTTTATTTAAAATGATGATTACCATTGCTAAACAGGAACACAGGAAAGAACCGATTTTCCTAGATTCAACACTATCTTCAGAAGTAATTATTACTGCCGAAGAAGGTTCTTCTGCTGTTATTGTTGATACTGTAAATCATCCTCGTCTTCATGTTACTGTTGCCAAAAATGCCTTTGTTCGTGTCTGGACATTATATCAAAATCCGTCTGTGCTAACGTTCCATAAACGTGGTGAGGTTAAGAGTAAAGGCAAATTAGAATGGGTTGATGTTATTATTACAGACAAAGAACTTACCATTGATCTTAAGACTCATTTACAAGAAGTTGGTGCAGAAACAAAACAGCTGCAGGCTTTCGTCGGAAGAAATAGCCAGAAGATTGTCATCACCAGCGATGTTGTTCATGAACACAATCAAACAGTCTCATTGATGAAAGCAAAAGGGGTGCTGCATGATAACGCAAAATTAGAGTATCAAGGAACGATTAAAATCAATAAGGATGCTGCCGGCTGCCGTGCAGATCAACGGACAGATACATTGCTTTTTGGCGATGAAGCACGCTGTGATGCAGTGCCTATTTTAGAAGTAGAGAATGATAATGTACAATGTTCTCACGGCGCTAGTATGGGACAGCTTGATCAGGAACAGCTCTTTTACGTGCTTTCCCGGGGATTTGATGAACACACGGCGCAGCAATTAATCATCAACGGTTTTTTAGAGCCTATTATTCGGGAGATCAGTGATGATTCTCTACAGCAAAAAATGACACTTTTACTTCAGGAAAAAACACATGGCCATGAAAACTAACGAGATTGAAAATAAGAGTGTACCTACTATTGTACCTGTTGAAGAAGATTTCCCTATTTTGAAAACTCTCATTAATGGTAAAAAATTAGTCTATCTTGATAACAGCGCCACGACGCAGAAGCCAAAGCAAGTTATCGCTGCCATGACTCATTTTTATGAACATTGCAATGCCAATGTCCATCGCGGGATTTATACGTTATCACGGCAGGCAACGGAAGCATACGAAAAATCACGCCAGATCATTGCTGATTTTATTGGCGCTTCGTTTGATGAAATTATCTTTACCAAAGGAACAACCGAGAGCCTGAATCTTCTCGCATCATCATTAGGAAAAAAACTCCAGCCAGGAGATGAAATTGTGCTCAGCGAGATGGAGCATCACAGCAATATTGTTCCCTGGCAGCAGATTGCCAAAGAGAAAAAATGTATTCTCAAATATATTCCTCTAACGGCAGAGTATACACTTGACCTAGAAAAGGCAAAAAAAATAATTAATTCTAAAACAAAAATAGTCTCTGTTACTCAGATGTCGAATGTTTTAGGCACGATTAATCCTATTACAGAGTTGGCAAGAATTGCTCATGCTGTTGATGCTGTGCTGATCGTTGATGGAGCACAGTCAGTTCCGCATCTGCCGGTAAATGTTCAAGAATTAGAATGCGATTTTCTGGCTTTTTCAGGCCATAAAATGGGCGGGCCGACAGGTATTGGCGTCTTGTATGGAAAACGAAAATTATTAGAGAATATGGAACCGTTTCTCTATGGCGGCGACATGATTCGCGAAGTCAGTTTTGACAACGCCAGCTGGAATGAATTGCCCTGGAAATTTGAAGCAGGAACACCAAGCATCGCTCAGGCAATTGGATTGGCAGCTGCCGTGCAGTATCTTCAGAACTATGGAATGGATAAAATTGTGGAACATGAAAAAAAACTGACAGCGTATGCCTTGCAGAAATTATCAACCATCCCTGGATTAAAAATTATCGGAAGTGCTCATCTAGATAATCGTGGGGCGATCTTTTCTTTTACCCTTGACGGCATTCATTCTCATGATGTCAGTGAAATTTTGGATCGGGAAGGCATTGCTGTCAGGGGCGGCCATCATTGCGCCATGCCATTAATGTCACGGTTACAGCTTCCAGGAACAACGAGAGCGTCATTGTATCTGTATAATACGGAAAAAGATGTTGATGCCTTAGTTACCGGTTTAAAAAAAGTGCAGAAGGTGTTTGCGTAATGGCTGAAAAAAGAAACGAGGAATTAATAGCTGAATCAGCTGCAGTGATAAATCACCCTGAAATTACTGCTGCTGCATTAACCGAGCAAGAAGAGATCTACAAAGAAAATATTATTGATCACTACAAATATCCCCGCAATAAAAAAGAATTATCACAGTACACCTGCAGCCGTACAGAATCAAATCCTTTGTGCGGAGATAAGATTAGTATCTATCTTGCTGTTGATGCTGGAAAAATAACCGAGATTTCATTTCAAGGACATGGCTGCGCCATCAGCCAAGCTTCAGCATCGATGCTTACCGAGCATAGTAAAGGAATGTCCTTATCATCTGTTGCATCATTTACAGAGAAAGATGTGCAGTCACTGTTGGGAATTCCACTCAGTCCTATTCGCATGAAATGTGCAATCCTCTCATTAAAAACAATCCATAAAGCACTGGAGGAATTAAAATGACTTTAGAAATTATTGATCTTCATGTCGAGGTAGATGGAAAAGAAATCATTAAAGGAATAACTGTTACCTTCCATCATGGAAAAATCCATGCTTTAATGGGGCCGAATGGCAGCGGAAAATCAACCTTAGCTCATGCTATCATTGGTCATCCACGCTATAAGATTACGAAAGGAAGAATACTCTTGGACGGCGAAGACATTACTTTTGCAAAACCGACACTGCGGGCACGGAAAGGGTTGTTTTTGTCTTTTCAGTATCCACCGGATATTCCTGGTGTTACCATCAGAAACTTTTTGCGGACAGCCGTTAATAATCTTCGTGATGAAGATACAAAATATTCTGTCGTTGCTTTCCAGCAGTTGTTGAAAGAAAAAATGGCGGAATTAGCTATTGATCCTTCTTTTGCTAACAGGTATGTTAACGATGGATTATCAGGAGGGGAAAAGAAACGGCTGGAAATGCTGCAGCTGGCGATGTTGGAACCTAAGTATGGTATTTTAGATGAGCCAGACTCAGGAACCGATGTAGATGCATTAAAAATAATCGCCGAAGTGATAAATAAAATCAAAAGGAGCAAAGGAACTGGTTTCCTTCTAATAACTCATTACAATAAAATATTAAAACACCTGGAACCTGACGAAGTCTTAGTTCTCGTTAAAGGTCAAATGACTGATGTTGGCAACGCCGAACTCGCAGATTATATAGAGTCTAATGGTTACGCAAAATATCTCTCTCCAAGAGAAGGGAGTTCTTAAATGCCAATTTGCCTTTTATGCCACAAACAGTTAGGGATGATCACGGAATCACATATGAAAAAACACCATACAATTACTTGCAGGGATTATGCTCAAAAATTTGATCTTGGGAAAGGACAACTGAACCCACACCACTCTGAAGAAATGAGAGGAAGAGGTAATCCTAGATTTGGAGTATTACCCTCCTCAGGAACAAAAAGAAGAATAAGTATAAGACATCGAAAAAGTGGAAGATTTAAAGGATTGAGAAATCCTATGTTTGGAAAGACGCATTCACTAACTGCAAGGAAGAAAATAAGCGAAAGGTTAAAGATCGCACTCATTGGAGAAAATAATCCTTTTTATGGCAAGAAACATACTAAGGAGACAAGACTCAAAATAAGTCGCATAAGAATAGAAAAAGGATTAGCTAAAGGTAAGAACAATCCGCTGTTTGGAAAAGGCCATAGCAAAGAAACCAAAGCATATATTTCTAGAATAAAGAAAGATTTTTTTATACAACATCCTGAAAAACACCTAAATCAGTTAATAGCTAAGAATTATAAAACTCAGAAAAATAAAAAAGGAGGATATATTTCAAGAAAACAAATTGAAATCTACGAAATACTGAAAGAAGAATTTCAGGATGCCCAACTTAATTATCCCCTAAAAACAAAAGTTGGTTTATATTTTGCAGACGTGGGAATACCTTCTCTTAAACTAAATATAGAGTATGATTCTTCCTATTGGCATAAGAATAAACTTAAAGATTTTAAGAGAGACACAAATATCAAATCAACTGGATGGAATGTGATTAGAATAAAAGAGGAACAGATTAAGCAGTTAAAGCTTCACACTGAGTTACGAAGGTACATAGAACAAATAATCAACGCATTTCAAAGAGGAAAATAAAATGATCACCAAAGAAGAATTGATTGAACACGTCTTTAAGAAATATGAAGATCCCGAATTGATGATTGACGTTTGGACACTGAAGATCATTTACGACATTACAGTAGAAGACAATAAAGTAAAAATTCTGATGACTTTTACCTCTCCTCTTTGTCCGTATGGGCCGCAGATGGTCGAAGATTTGAAACGGATGATTAAGGAGAAGGGAGTGGACGATGTAGAAATTACTATTACTTTTGATCCGCCATGGAAGCCAAGCGATGAATTGCGGGAGATGCTGGGAGTTTAATAATGGAAAGTAAATTTCATATTGAATCTCTGGATGATGGATTTAGATTGTATAATGTTCTTTATTGTAGAGAGTTGTATGTTGTGGATTGGAGTACGGAATTGTTGGATAATGGAAGAGCTCATACCCAAGACCGATGGCTTAAATGGTTAAAATCAGACGAGAATGAAGATAAATGGCAATTAGCCAGCGGCCCTTTGTACTATGCTGTTTTATCGGCTTTGCATTATAATCGAAAAAATCATCCTGATAAGGAACAAAAAGAATTAATCCAGCAATGCCGAGCGATGCACGCTCAAGATTTCAAAGATCATTGGATGATTACATCAACGAGAGTAATTTACACTCCTCAAGGAAAAGATAAACTTATTCATGATTATGGTTCTCAACAACAGCAGGAAATAGAATTAGATTTTGTCGGCCCTGATAAATATATCCGCAACTATTCTGGTTTAGAGCAGGAAGTAAATGCTTTACTTGGAACAAATAATGTAGAAGAAGTAGAACAGGTTTATCATGATTTAACCAGTAAAAAACCTTATTTAGGGAGAATGAACAACAAGCCTGATAGGGAAAGGCATCAGTCTTTAGCGCTTTGGGATAACTACTTTATCATCTATACTAACCGCTTCATCGACGACAATTGTAGGCTTGCTCGCGGAGTGGTTGTACATCCTGCCAATGAATTTTATCAGAAATCAACGATGAGAGGAGCATTATCTCTTGTCGGCGATGCTGGAAATCTGTCGCTCGCTGACTCAGGTAATGTAAGCCTTAAATGAGGGAACAATGAAACCAATCTACCTCGACCATGCCGCCGGAACTGTAATCCACCCTGAAGTACAAGAAATCATCAGTCAAGAAATCATCGGCAATCCCAGCAGCATTCATGATGCCGGGCTGAAAGCAAAAGAACTATTGGAAAAATCAAGGGAAAAAGTAAAAAATATCATCAATGCTCAAAAACCATCGGAAATCATCTTCACCGCCAGTGGCACCGAAAGCATTAATCTCGCTATTCAAGGAATCGCCAGAGCCAATACAAGAAAAGGCAATCACATCATCACTTCTAAAATTGAACACGATGCGGTCTTGGAAACCTGCCGTTATTTGGAGAAGGAAGAAGGATTTACTGTAACCTATCTTAATGTTGATACTGATGGCTTTGTAAATCCACTGGATGTGGAAAAAGCAATAACTTCCAAAACTATTCTGATCACGATCATGTACGCCAATAATGAGATTGGAACGATCCAAGATATCGCTGCCATCGGGAAAATTGCCAGAAAAAATAATATCTATTTTCACACTGATGCCTGTCAGGCTGGAAGTATTTTGGACATTGATGTTACTACATTAAACGTTGATCTGATGACCTTAAATGGTAATAAAATTTCCGGACCTTCCGGTGTAGGACTGCTCTACATTAAAGACGGTGTTACAATTCATCCTCTTCTTCATGGCGGAAAGCAGGAATTTGGGCTGCGAAGCGGAACTGAAAATGTCGCTGCAATTGCTGGATTTGCCAAAGCATTGCAATTAGCGCAGTTAGAGAAGGAAACAGAAAACCAACGATTAGAAAAATTACAGCAAAAATTAATTTCTGGTTTAATCAAGAAAATACCGGGTTGTTCTTTAAATGGCCATTCGAAGAAACGTCTTCCTCAGAATGTGAATATGACCTTCCCTGGTGTTGATGCCGAACAAGTTATCCGCCATCTTAATCAGGAGAGTATTTATGTTTCATCTGGCAGCGCCTGTACAGCACGTTCAGTAAAACTAAGCCATGTTCTCGAAGCCATGGGTATTGTAACGACCGGTGCCATCCGATTTACCGTAGGACGAGAAACAAAAGAAGATGATGTTGATGCTGTCCTTCAGATTCTTCCGCCTATAATCCAAACCTTACGGGAGGTTTCGCAGATAGTTATTTAATCTTCTCTGCAGTACAAACAATGATGACTATTCCACTAAAACAGCCGCAGGAAATTGAAGTCTGGTATGTTCTCCCTGCCGTTCGCCGGGAATTAGTGCTCGCCTTGCAGGAGCAGGGATTAAACCAGAAAGCAATCGCTCAGCTCTTAAATATTACCGAACCGGCAGTGTCGCAGTATTGCAACGATAAGCGGGGCAAAGAAATTACGTTTACTCCAATTGTAAAATCCTATATTAAACAATCTGCGCAAAAAATAACTAATCCTCAAAGTGCGTACCATCAGATTCAGCAGATTACTTATTTTATGAAAGAAACAAAAGCGCTCTGTAAAATCCATATGGCTATCGAAAGCGGCCTGCAAGGCTGTGATCTTTGTTATAAGTAATGGGGAAAGTTCAATGACTATTGAAATATATAAAGGATTTCTCTGGATTCATGGTAATTATGGTTATTTAGAAGAGCTTCTTGCCAGCGAAGAAATTGTTGGGCCAGTAGAAACGATTACTGTTAAAAAGAAAGATATTATTTTACGAGGAACTGCTATTGAGCGGGCAAACAACGAAGCCTTAAAAATTGCCATGCAGAAAAAATACCCTATTATTATCTACGATGAAGAGAAATGGCATGCTGTTGAAGGAGTTGGTCAATACAGATTTAGGTTTTATGATGTTGTTATCTAGAAGCTGAGCTTTCCACTCGTGTGTTCACGAGTGGTTGACATTGAGATAAATATCAATTGGAAAGCTCAGCGTCAGAAATTCGACCCGAGCGAAGCGAGCATGCCGCTGGTCTATTGACCAGCGGTGGTCGAATTTCTTTGACTTTTTATTTTCTTGGTGGTATAGCTTTCTTCTTTAATTCGCTGTAGACCATCTTATAAAGAGCTTTCATCTCTGAATAATTGAGAGGCCGTTCCAGATAAGATACATCTATTTCTCCTTTATCAGTAAAATCGAAGACTGCTCCCATAGTTTGAGGTGAACTTTCTATTTTTGTCCTAATCCCAAGAGATTCATATTCATTTTGAAAATCATTGTTTTCATAATATTCACCAACAATGGTTTGTGCAAGTTGATCTAAATTATAAATATCTTGTTGTTCGTAATTTTCATCAAATACTTCACCCTGAGGAGGAGAACATGTATAACGAGTAAGTTGGTAATACTCTCTGTCTCTTCTCGTCTCAGTAAAACAGTCTTCAACAACAATGACATTATAAATAGTCTTTTTTCCCATAATCTTTACCTAAATAAGAATAAATCTTAATGCTTACTTTTTAAAACTTTCTAAGATAATATTTAACAATTAAAAACTACATCCTTTTCTTCTTTGCTTCTTTCTTGAGCCACTCTTTATATTCAAACAGGATGCGGGCATTATCTAATTTTCCTGTCTTGGTCAGCATTTGATCGGAAATCATATGGAATTGGTCATTCGCCTTAATCACAAAATCAGACTCTAAAATAGCGGGGTCATTATTTTCTAAAGAAACATCGACAATTGCCTGTTTGCACTGCGCCCGCAGCTGGATATTATTCCATAATGCATCCCAGTCACCAACAAATTCTTTAATTCTTCCAGCCATTGTCTTTAAAATTTCAGAATTGCCATTAATCAAATCATCCGTTAATTCCAGTTGATCTGTTTGAGCATTGTAAACCATTAAATCAACAAAGGCATTTTCTGCCAGCGGATCATTTTCCCATTCTTTGCGCACTTCAGTAATCCGTAATACTCTCTTTATTTTTTTCAGCCCGGAAACGACAGGATTAGTGGTAACAATAATGTCAATCGCTTTGAACGACGTTTTGGGCACGCCGATGTCATTGACAACCCGGTCATAAACACCGTACGGCGAATCGGCATGAATCGTTCCGGCAACAACGTTGGCAGCTGCGCCGACGCGCATGGCTTCAAATAAGGCGATCGCTTCTTTACTTCGAACTTCTCCAATAAAGAGCGCAGAATCTCCCAGCCTCAGCGTAGAACGAATGCCGATAGAGGCATCTACTTCGGACCCCGGAGCTGATAAGGCAGAGGCTACTTTTAACGATTCAATATTATACCCAGATGTCCGCAGCGCTTCCTGCGGCAGTTCAAATGTGTCTTCAACCGTAATAATCCGTGCCTTACGCATGATTTCAACGAGGAATGATCCTAATAATGATGTTTTTCCAGAACTCCGTGTACCAGCAACGAGTAAGGTAGCATTATTATCAATCAAAAAACTGAGCAGCCCTGCTGCCAATGCATTCATATATCCTATTTTCGGCTGCATGTATAATGGGAATGTCCAGGGATAATCCCGATGGCGCCGGAACGAAAATGCTAAGCCGCTGGGATTTAATGGAGCGGTGAGCGCGGCCACCCTGGAACTAAATCCGGGAACTTTTAATTCTGTATCCAAAATAGGGTTTGCTTCGTCGAGCGGCCTGCCGGAAATTAACCGTAATTTTGTAGCCCAGCTTTCTGCTTCTAATGTGGTTGGATAAATATTGGTGTAACAATCACCATAATCCTGATGGACAATAAAAATTGGCAATTCTCCATTCGGTGAATTCACATTCACATCCTGCACTTTAGGATCGGCAAGAAGCAGTTCGATTAAACCGAAGCCGACAGTATACCGTAATAACGCCTGGGCAAGCTGATCAACTTTTTCTTCCCGCAGCTGTAAGCCGCGCTGTGTCATCAGGTCAGTTAACAGATCTTTGCCAATGCTCAAAAAGACTTCCCGCATCCGCTGCGGATCCACAAATTCTTCTCTCGTGGGCTTATGCTCTGCCATAATTCGCTTGGCATCATCAAGAAGCTCATATATTTCTTCCGTAAACCGAAATTCCGGCGGTGTTAAATGGTATAATACTCTGATGTTGTCTGCAAATTTGAATATATTTACTTCGCATTGGTCTTCACCAAAGTCAAAACTATAGCTATCTGCCAGCTCTCCATCCGGAAATTCGGTCAGCAGTTTTGTGTACATGAAATCCGGTCTCGTGAGGGGATGAAAAACAATGTTGTATATCTGCCGCTCTCCTAATTTGTACTCTTCCGTATGAGGAAGAAGCATGGTGATGATTGGAAGCTGTTCAATTACTTGCAGTGCCTGCTGCAGAATTTGTACAAAATGATTCTGAGATTGGGAATGGCGCCGGTCAATAAGGCGCTCTAATTTTACTTTCTCATGGCGTTCCAGCCGTTTTAAAGACACAAATGCGGCAAAAGGATCTTCTTTTAATTTTTTGGAGATTAAAAGTTGAAATTGGGCATAACTGCCTCGAATGTAGCGTTCCTGTTCCGGATCCGTAATAATTTCAGAATACAGGTACCGATCATCCTGGTTTAATTTTTTGTATACCATAGCCAGTTCAGTAAGCAGCTTCACTTGGCTGTAATCATATTCATATCCCCGAAGATTAGAAAGAATTATTGTTGTAATGCCATTATTCCGCAGCAGCAAGTCAATCACTTTGGCCATGCAGATCTCGCTGTATTCGATAGATGGCGGAAAGCTGCATTTTTCGGTGTAAATTTTAAGAACTTTATTTTCTCCTTCGTGATACGTTTCGTAGTCAAAACAAGCTTTATTGGTATCAATCATCTTTTTCACGATTACAAGTGGCTTGAGGTTTATTATATTTTCTGTGCTTTATTTTTTACTCTATTTAGGACATACTTTTATAAAATAAGTGCACCCTTAAGTTTTTATGTTAGATCTTATTTCTATATTAATAAAAGATGATAAAATCCGCAGAGAGGGTGTTTTTGCCGGTGATGACGGAAAAAAACACCTTTCTAAGCTACTGCAAGAAGTAGATAAAGATATAGATACTATTGGGATAGAACAATGGCAAAGGCAACATCAATTTGAACGGGATGAGAGCAGATGCATAACCGATGTACGATATAGCAGAAAATTAGACCACTTTGTCCTTTTAGTGTCGCGCTGCTATGGTGAAGTCAATGGTTTGGAGATAAGTCATTGTTTTGATTTTTATTCTCTTCAGATAGTAGGAGATGTATTAAAAGAGAATAGTAAGGGGTGTGCCTATAGTAATGCTCGTAGTTATGGCTTTCCTCGTCGTAATCCTCTTAAAAAATATTATGAGTTATTGGAAACAAAATGGTTCAAATATAATACTGCCGGCGCAGTGAGCCTGATTGATACTGGCAGTAAAGGGAATATCAGTCTCGCCAATAGCGGATCTTTATCAGAAACAGAAAAACAATGAAACAACTGGGTCTTTTTACCGGTCAGATTAGTGAAGGAAGCAGATTCAATCCCTTTGGGCTCCATTTTCAAACGCCGGAAGAGTTGGAATTACTGTTGGATAGCGTAAATGTCGTTGACGTTGGCCTTTTTTATGCAAAAATAGCCAGAAAACCATTGGCTAAAGCCAATGTCCACAGAAAAATAATAATTTTTCTGGGACGCAAGAAGGACAAAGTCCTTCTGCGCAGAAGGGTGATATTTTCCCTTCTTGCGCTGAAAAAGTCATTGCTTTTTCGTGTGGATGAATGACGTAGTGTTTCTGGCTATTTTGCATCCGCAAAAACGACAAAGATCGTTTTTGGGAGCAAAAAATGATATTATCATTTTTCCGCTCCTAAAAATGCGTAGTTTAGAAACCGTCTTTTTTCAAACCCCGTCCCTTTATGGTGGGGTAAGACGGTTTCACGCATTTTTATGATTTAGGAGATAAACTCCGAAAATTGCCCATAAGTCCCCGATACGTTACCTTATGTCCCAATCACCTGGAGAAACATCCTTCTTTTTATCTTCACCCGGCTAAAAATACCTACACCTGTTATGGGTGTCAAGTACATGGCGGGCCTTTATCATTAGATCATCTGCTCGGAGGAACTATTTACGGACAGATTGCCAATGCTGCAGGAATTGACACTCTTTTACCAACAGTGTACGATCTTGATTTTACATGTTATTCAAATGTTCATTTTTATCCTCAAGAGTTAGAAAATAAACTCAATGATAGTCAGAAACGATTTATTGACATCTTAGGGTGTCATCTGGAACGCGACCCAGGAATATAATCACAATATCACGATAATACTACTTTCCAATACTCACATAACTTTATTATAGCCTTTTCTTTATAATAAATCTCATGGTCCTCGATCAACAACCTCAAATGTCAGATAATTCCAAGTTATATGTCTGGGTAAAGGGATTGGAAAGCAAAGTCAATAACCTTCTTCGGGAGATTGATGTGCTTAAAAATGATTTCATCAAGAAAAATAAT
>JAUYPT010000104.1 GCA_030695685.1 Nanobdellota archaeon
TACAGGTTTTATACCACATTGCTCTAAAAAAGGAGTGACTAATCCCAGAAACTCAGATTCTGCTTTTCCTTCTTCTTTTTGTCTTTCTTCCCCAGACATTTCACGAACAATCCCGGAAAGTTCATCATGATGGCGACGAAAGTTATTGAAGTCCAGCATTTCAGATGCATCTAAAGAGAAAAAAGTGCATGGAACTTTATTATTTTGTGTTATAAGATTTTCTTTTTCAATTAATTCCACTTTTGAAACATGCATAATAACCCCCTCCAAACAAGATTAATGTAAAAATAAGATTAATAATTTGTGAATTACGCGTGTGCTATAGGCCTTTTAATCGTAATTGGTAAAATTCCTTCATTAAATTCCATAATCGCAATTTCAATAGGATTGAACTTGATTTTTTCCAGATCTGCCGGAGAAAGATTCAATAAAAATGGTGCGCCCATTGATAACTGCAATGCTCTGGAGCCAATCATCCGTGCCTTCTCGTATTTAGTGTAATCAAAAACTTCCTGTTCTTCCACTATTGTCGTTTTTGCTTTCATGGTATTTCAGTATTATTGCAATGATTTCGTTAAAATTTGCCGTAAAAATGCTGATTTTTCAATTGCCAAATCAATGATGGAACTAACTTCCTCAATTGATAATGGTTCCTCACCGCCTTTCTGCATTGCGGAGATAGAACCTTTCGCGTCCGACGCAACAGTTAATCGCGCTTGCGCTGTTTCTTCTTCTTCTCGTGTAGGATCAACCAACAAACTATTGTTGATTTTATAAATCGTTACTGGTAAAGGCTCTTTTCGCAGCGGTAAACTCTTCTCTGTCTTCTGCTTGTAATCGATAGCACCTGTTTTTTCATCGACAACAGGAAAGTGGGCTGATTTCAACGCTGCTAATGAGGCTAATCCAGCAGCATCAAATAGATTTCCAGCATCATTAATAGACATAATGTCAATAGTTACAAACCAGGCTTTCTCACCAGGAGTGATACAGAGTTTCTTCAAATCGATTGCCTGCGCTTCCCGTATTCCCCGGTCTACAACCCGAGCTAATTCCACCGCTTTAATAGATGGTGGGCCAGGTTCGTAATCAGGGCTGGATAATGGCAGTAATTCCACATTAATCATAATGCCGCCTTCATCCGGCGTATCATTGTATGGTTTCTCCAGGGAAAGCTTAACGCCAGCCATAACGACCGTCTCTCCAATTTGGACTCTTGCTGATCCTTCCGCAGTCCAGGAAATGTCTGTCTCAATCAGAAGCGGTTGGCGATAGTCATGTAATTTTCGTCCATCCAATCGTTTTTGTACAGCTGCTAATTGTGTAATTGTTTCTTTATTGATAATCATAATTGTTTTTCACCCATCAAAAACTTTTCTTTCAGCGCTTTTTTCTGAAGCTGGTAAATTTTCTCCGTTGCGCCCTTTGCTAATTCTAATGCCTGCAGCAATCCTTCTTTGGTAATATCACCATCTAACTGCAGCAAGGTTAATTCTTTGGTATTATGAATCATCGCAACTGGAATATCTGCCACAGTAGCATCGTGAGATTCTGGATTAAATTCATGAATCTGTTCTTCTTTATAGGTCAAGTCGGCAACTATTTTGGTGTCAACTTTACCGACTGCAACTGAGCAAATCATATCTTTCATCGGAATGCCAGCATCTGCTAAAGCAATCGATGCTGCTGAGATTGCGGCACAGCGCGTGCCAGCATCAGTCTGCGGCAAATCGACAAAAACATCGACGACTGCATTCGGAAAACTGGATAAATCCACGACCGGCTCTAAAGATTTAGTCATAACCATGGCAATCTCTTGCGCTCGCCGGCTGTTGCCCGGCCTGATTCGTTCTCCTGATCCGGAAAATGGCATCATTCCATAATGGCATCGTAATACTCCTTTCTGTGGATCCTGTAAAAAGCGGGGATATAATTCTCGCGGCCCATATACGGCAGCAATCGCCCACGTTTTTCCAATCTTAAATGACGCTGAACCGTCGGCATTGGGAATAACGCCAGCTTTTGCTTCCATCGGACGCAATTCATCATCTTTCCGCCCGTCTAATCGTTGTTTATATACCATTTTATTCACTACTCTCTTCCGGCATATAATTTTCTATTTTTTTGCCGGTGCGGCTGACGAGGAATTGCTCCATTTTTTCAGTAAGCCCTTCCTGATGTGACTTTTGTTCAATAATTTTAATTGCTTCTGCTGCCAATTGTTCTCCTTCCGGTGTTCCCCGCAGCCAAATAAGGCCATTCTGGCCGACGGTGATATCACAATTCGTATGAGCCTTGATCAGCGAAATCATGCTTCCTTTCTTCCCAATAACCCGGGGAACTTTCTGGCTGTTAATTTTAATAATTCTGCCGCCATTAACTTTATGCAGTCCTGGCTCTTTCATGGTCACATCAATCAAATTTTGAGAAGTTACTTTCGTTACTTTGACGACAACATAATCGCCGACCGCAAGTATCCTGCTTAAATCTTCATCCTTGCGGATAAAGCGGGATGAAGCGTCCTGCATGCTCAGCATGGCAGTGTAGGCAGTGCCGGTCTTAATCCGCCAGCCGCTCATTAAAATATCAATCACTTCACCAATGATTTTATCTCCTGGCTTAAAAATATACGGTCCGCTTAAGGGTGTTATTTTTAACACTCTCCCAGCAATAGAGACTAGTCCTAAGACTTTAGAATAAATCTTTTCATTTTCTCGATAGGTATTATCACCAGGCAGAAAATCTAACCCTTCGGCCAGCGCTTCGCCGGGAATAACAATATCCCTTTCATTAACTACTATACTCATTTTTATAACGATCTCACCTTATTTTTGTTCTCAACAAATAGGTAATAAGAGTTATGTTGAAAACCTGTAAGATCCCTCATTTCTCACTCTTAATGGAGCAAAAATAGGATATTATTTAAAAACTTTATGGTTGTTTTGGCTATTGTTGAGAATAGGATCACAATTTTTCGTGCGCTTCGCGCAAACCAAAAATGGGGCTACCGACGGAGGAAGCAACCGTAGTTGTCTAGATTGTAGTTGCCGATGGCATTGGAATAGTCATCAAGAATGCTGACAAACAACGCCCGCAGTTGATTTTCCGCAACACCAGTTCTCAGCCAGAAGCCCATATTTTTTCCTTTTCGTTGGGAAAAGATAATATCAGTATGTTCCTGCAGCAGGAGTTTATCCTCTTCGACAGCTGCATTCCAAGCGGGTTGATTCAGCACTTGTTCTTGTGTTAATAATCGATTATAAGTTCCATCATTTCTATTTAATTTTATAACTCCATCGCCATGAAGAGAATCATAATCCATGGGTATAAATCGATTATTAAAATTTTCATTGATGCCGATCAAATGCAGTGATTGAAGGATCAGTTTAAACTCATTCGGAGAATCTGCTTTATACGCAATGCCAGTACAGGAGTCTAAAAAAGTATTAAATAAGCGTAATCTGTTATCTAGAGTTCGTTTCTCTCCATCCTCATCATACAACGTATAGAAATCTTCTACTCTGGCTTGGATATTCTCTTTGAAAGTGAAAGGGCGGTAGAATTCTTCGCCATTAATCTTGACAGTAGGATGTGTTATACTCTTTTCTTGTTCGCAGGATTCTCGTAATTGATGGACGCTTGAAGCATAATTATTAGTTTGAGGCAGTAATGTATAATGAGGAAATTCTTCAGTGACAAAAGTGCCGTCTAATTCTTTTAACTTTTCTTTTCCATTCGGAAATTTTAAAGGAAAAGCGCCCATCCATAAATCATCATTCTCCATGAAATAAGAAGGCACTTGTTCTCCTGCATCAAAATACTGTTTCAAAACTTTCTGCCGTTGGGAAAGTACAAATGTTCTTGCTTCTTTAGCATCTTCTCCTGTAATTTTCCCTTTCCGAAAATTATAATCATTCGCGATAGCTTCACCATGAGCATTGCCGTCTTCCAATAATTTATCTGCTAATACAAGCCAGCGTTCTAACTCTGAAGGTTTCTCACGGACAACAGCGATTAAGTCATTATAATTAGTCATAAAAGCGTCAAAAGAAGGGTATTTTATAAAAGTTAAGATTAAAAAAAGTAAAAATTATTTAATCAGCCTTTTCAACTCATCATTGCTTAACTTCTTGAAGCGCATGCTCTTGACGTCAATATAGCCAGCATCAACCCGGTCAAAGTTAAAATCTGATTTCAGAAGGTCTTTCATCGCGCCTAAACCTAGCTTGATGCCTTCTTCAACTGTTAAGGTAGGCCTCCATTTTTGCTGAAGCAGAGCATCTATTTCGGCATCTCCCTCTCCTATAGCCACCGCTTTATACTGGAAGTATAACCCATACGGTTCCGTTAAGAATAATTTAATATCGCCATCTTCCTCAACACCGGCAACTAACATTGAAACGCCAAACGGCCGCAAGCCTGCAGATTGTGTACATACTTGTTTCAAATCACAAATTTCTTTAACGATGGAAAGGACATCAATCTTAGAGTCATAGGTTACAGCATGCTGCTGTGCTTTGAGCTGAGAACGGTCAACTAACACTCGGGCATCTGAAATAATGCCGGCTGCCGTCGCGGCAATGTGATCATCGATGACAAACATCTTTTCAATGGCTTCCGGAATCATCAGCTTGGACATAATCCTCTTATCAGAAATAAGAACGACACCATCTTTACAAACAATTCCCATCGCCGTTGAGCCTTGTTTTACAGTCTTCTTGGCATATTCTACTTGTAATAATCGACCGTCAGGAGAAAACATCGTGATGGAGCGGTCATAACCCATCTTGTCAACTTGCATTTGTTGTTGTTTATTATTCATGGTAAACACCTCATAATTTATAATCGAGCACTGGCTTTTTTTAACGTTCCGGATGTGGCTACAGATTTAACCACGACAGGAACATTTTTAATGGTAGTGATTAAGATCACAGCAGCTTTACACTCATCACTATAACGATTGGATACTTTTACTATAAAGCGGTTGTTTTTATACTTTTCTTTTACAAAGAGAGGTGCTGCCTTAGATACGCCAAGCTGTCCTAAAAACAGAAGCAGAGCAGACTCGACTTCTTTGGCAACATCAGATAGTGTAAATTGCTGCGGTGCAATGATTTCAAAGACAATATATCTCTTTTGAGAACGCAACGAAGGCAATAGTTTCATAGAATGATTAAAAAAAGAGATTATATAAATGTTTACTCTCTATTTAATCTATAAATTCTTCATCAGGAAGGTATTCAGCATCGTCATCAGAACTATCATCGGCATCATCGTCACCATCATCTTTTTGAACTGTAGGCTTTCCACCCGTCAATGAAGCTGCTGCGACGACCGTAGACGCTGATGGAGAAACTGCCGCTGTTCCAACAATTTCAATCTTGCCGAATTTACCGGCAGATAATTGTTTCTCGCCTCGAAATTCTGAACACCAGCCGTTCTGGAGATGAATTTTATCGTTAACGTTTACTTTATCAATATCGTCATTCCATAACGTTAACTTAATCTGCCCGGAACCATCCTTAATCATGGCATTGCATACTCTGCCAGTTTTCCCGAATTTTTCAAAACTGCGGGCATCTTCTTTGGTAACAATTTCCGCAACAAGATCAATATTGCCTTGATTGGCATTAATATCTTTGATTTCCATTGTACCCGCAGATAACCTCGTTTTTATATAATTTTTGGTTTGTATACTAAAAATCCTTGATTTTCGAACAGAAAATCATGATTTTGGTATATACAAAAGGAATTAGTTTTCGAACAAACTAATTCCTTTTAGTATAATTCTATGTTTATCTATTTTTACCTATTTTTTCCTTCCAGAAGTTCCTTTGCCTGCATCATCTGGCTATAATATTCCTGCTGCACATCCTCAGGAAGTTTCTGGTAAATTTCAAAAATATCTTCATACTTCTGCTGCTGTTTCTGAAGACTGCCTGTACTAACATCCTGGAGCAATGTTTCCATCACTTTCGCTGCTTTTAAGATTCGTTCGATGCGCTCCCGAACTTCCTGTAATGGCTGCTGAAACTGTGCTTGATGGTCAGACGAAAGCTGATGGTGAAGTATGCAAAGTTTATGGTAATCATTTGTCAAAACAGCTAAAGATGATCTTCCCCTGGAATGGACACGGCGCAACTGCCGCTGCAATTGGCGAGGTTTCGAGATAAGATAAATATGATTATAGACAGTAAACATCACCAACAGGAGAAAGGAAAAAAAGCTAAACATTCGCATCCGATCCGATTCCGTAAATACAAAAAAAGCAATAGAAACTGCAATTAGACTATACAGCAGAGCACGTGATTTCACCATCGTCTTACCGTTGCCGGGCAGAAGAGCGGTATAAAGTAGATAGCATGGACGCTAATTCACTCCTCTTCACTAACCGTTGTTGCGTTGTTTCACGGTCTCGAATAGTTACAGTATCATTCTCAAGACTGTCAAAATCAACCGTAATACAATACGGAACACCAATTTCATCAGCTCTGGCATAGCGCCGTCCGATACTGGACGTTGGATCATAAAAACACGAAAAGTGTGTATTCAGATCAGCATATATCTCTTCTGCCAGCGCAACCAATTCCGGTTTATTTCTTACTAATGGAAACACGGCGCAGAAAAAAGGCGCCAATGACGGAGAGAAATGCATGATCACATTCCCCCGTTGTGCATCATCATCATAACTTTGATCCAACAACATATAGACATGCCGGTCGACGCCAAAGGAAAGCTCTAACACGTGAGGGATAAATTTGCTGTTGCTTTCTTCATCAAAGATTTCCATCTTCTCTTTGGAAATCTCCTGGTGTCCCCGCAGATCATGATCTGTGCGATAATGCAATCCCCCCATCTCTGTAAAACCAAATTCAGTAAGTTCAACCTCAAGGTCAAAATGATATTTGTTATAGAACGCTTTTTCCAGATCATTAAGCTGATACAACCGGAATTTGGAAGGAGGTATCTTCAAAACATCAATATAAAATTGCTGTATCTTCACTAAATGATAGACATAAAACTGAGGCAAATGATAGCCCTCCACTAACTGCTCTGCTGTCCGTTCGACAACAGTATGTAATGGTCTATCTTCGACTAATAATGTTTGCAGTTTATAGTCTTTCACTGCTTCAAAAAGTGGAAAGAGATTTATTTTCTGGGGATTAAAAAAAATCTGCAGCTCCGCCTGTGTAAATTCCCGCTGCCGCAGCGTCAGGTTTCTCGGCGAAATCTCGTTGCGATAGGCACGCCCGATTAATGCTAAACCAAGAGGCAGTTTCTTGCGCTGCAGTTCATACTGCAATTTGAAATTAACGTATGGAGACTGTGCCGTTTCCGGACGAAGGTATGCTTTGTGCTTGCCGCCAATTCCAAGATTAACAGGAAACATCATATTCATCACCGTTACCGGCTTAAGATGAGATTTACAGGTAGGGCATTGTAGATTATGTTTCTGAATCAGTGCTGTCAGCTGCTCCGGTGAAAATCCTTCTACATTCTGTTCCAGCTCTTGCCGGATAAAATGATCTGCCCGGTCACTGAAATCACACTTGGAGCAGTTGATGACAGGGTCAATAAAATTATCAAGATGGCCTGATGCCTTGAACGCTTTTTCATGCATGATGTTAGCAGTTTCAATCTCAAAAAAATTGTCATTCAATTTTAAGAAATAATTTTTCCAGAGATTTTCAAAATTTTTCTTTAATAATGTTCCGGTATGGCCATAATCATAAAATCCTGCTAAACCGCCGTAAATCTCGCTGGAAGGATAAATGAAGCCTTTCTTTTTGAAGAATGATGCTAATTGTTCCGGTGTAACAGTCATTCTATTCAGAGAGAGGGTGTGATTTATTAAGTTTGTTGTGGTTATATGCCTGTTGTTAATCTCTCTTAATTTTAATTTCTTTTTTTGTTAACAACCTATCTTTTCTTTCCAAAATAATACCCTAAATAACCTAAACCAGTAATAATCACCGCAGCAATAAACCAGACCGGAACTTTCTTCTCTGGGATGATCTCTTCGACAGCTTCTTTAATCTCATCCGTGACATTCTTCTCTGTAACTATTTCTGTGGCTGCAGTATCTCCAGCAGCAGCTTCTCCCACTACTTTCTTCTCCGCCGTAATCGCAAACAACGAAAAGCCGCTGCTTTCCGCTTCATAATAAGCATACGTTAAGCCTCTTTCCACCTCTTTCGTCGGCAGCGATTCCCACGCCTCAGTATAACGACGTAAGATAACGCTGTCAGCATCGTAATCATGGATCGCAAACCAGCTTAAGGGAACTTTAAACTTAATTTGAGCATGCTCAATATTCTCTTTATCAGTTTGAGCATTGATGCTCAAATACGCATACACAGAACCGGTGGTCAGGATTTTATCCGCAGCAGCAACAGAAGAGTCAACAGAAGATACTTCCTGCACGGTAATCGGAATGGAAAGATCCTTATTTGCAGTTATAGTTATATCCGTAATAGCGGCATCTTTCGTAAAAGAAACGGAAATAGCTTCTCCAGTTTTTGATTTAACGACTGCTCTCTCGCTGCTGAAGAAACTGCTGCTGCTGCTACCGCTGCTGTCAGCAACGCCGCCGGAAGGGCGAGAATAATCGACTTTGAACTGATAGATTAAGGAACCATTTTGGAAACCGAGATAATCAGTGCAATTGACATTCCATTGATATATAGCATTGCTGAATGATTTAACAAAGGTTTGCGCGATTTTTACCGCCGGACGGAAAGAGGTTTGATCAACAGCATTGTCAATATATAATGAACAGTTGGCAATATCAGCATCAGTAACATTATAGGTGAAGGTAATACTGTTGGTGGAGGATTCAATGGAGCCATTTAAGGGAGAACTGATATTGACAATTGGCGCAGTAGTATCGATTCTAAAAATTCGCAGCGTCGAATTTTTAGTATTATTAATAGTGGAATCTGTTGCCGCATATAACCAGGAATAAACACCATCACCGAAAGAAGTGAGGTTTTTTGTGAACAGATAATCAGTATTATTGATGATGCCGGTAGAATTGGTTTCGTTGATTGACAATGAGCCAGTCCAATTCCCATACAACGTGACATTAGTTAAGTTCTGGTCATCAAAGACAGTAGCGTTGAAAATGAGCACGGGATTGGAAGTGTTGAAAAAATCTGTGGGGGCATTAAGAGTTATGGTCGGTGTTGTTGTATCCTGCGGGACAACGTAGGATTGTTCCAAGGACCAGCTGCCGTTGGCTAAACTGGTATCAATTGTTTGCACAGCATAAAAAACAGTATCGCCGACGTTGAGAGGAGTGGTAAGAGTGATCGATTTCCTCTGCATCATATTGCCAAAATAGCCATTGTCGTCGCCGCCGCCGTACATGCCGCTGACAATACTATGGCTTTTGGAGGCGGCGCCGACGCGTAAGTTGTAGTATAAGCCGTCAACAGGGGTTTCTGTATCGGAAGCATTAGTCCATGTTAATGTAAGTTTGCCGTCTCTGTAAACGGCACTAAAATTAGTTGGCGCTGCCGGTTTAGTGTTGGGAGTGGTGATGTTGTTGAGGTAGACTTTAATTCTGTTAGCATTAATACCTTCTTCAATAAATCCCGTTTCTATTAAATCTAAATCGTTATCCTGATCTAAATCAACCCAAATAATTGAAGAACCAAATTGAAGATTTAATAAGCCCGTTTCTGGGTCATTTAATTTATCTGTAAAATTATTTAATGTAGTATCATATAAATATAAAGTTGTATGTCCTTCTTTCCCTGTTGTTATCAGGTCTAAATCTCCATCATTATCATAATCACCAAAAGCCTGGGAACCTTCATATATTCCAATTAACGATCCAGTTCCTGTTAATTCACTCTGTAATAATTTAAATGTAGTGCCTGTATTATTATATATTTCATGATTATCGGTACTAGTATGCCCTATTAAAGTTAAATCCACTTTTCCATCATTGTTAAAATCACCTAAGGAAATAGAACTATACTCTGTACCTAATAAATTTTTTTGCCATGTTGAATTCTCTTCTAAACTGGTGGCATTATTTATGTAAACTTTTGAAACATAAGTGCTTCCAGCTTTATCACCAACCGTTATTAAATCTAAATCATTATCATTATCAACATCTCCCCAGGCAAGAGAACTTTCAAATAAAGCTGTTAAACCCTGTTGCCATATTGAATTCTCTTTGAATCCTGTCCCATTATTTATATAAATTTTTGAGAATCTTCCTCCAGCTTCTTGAAACCCATTCATTGCTAAATCTAAATCACCGTCCAAATCAACGTCCCCAAAAGCAATAGAGCCTTTCCATGCCTGAGTTAAATCACTATCCCAACTAGAATTCCAGATAAAACCAGTTCCATTGTTGATATAAATAAAAGAATGTAATGCTCCAGAATCACAAGCTGATAATGTTCCTCCACCACTTCTACATCCCATTGAAGCTAAATCTAAATCACCATCATTATCAATATCACCTAATGCTAGGGAACCATAATGTACACTTGTTAAATTCTGTTCAAAATTCGTATTTTCAACTAAAGTAGTTCCATTATTGACATAGACTTTGCTACTAGGACTGTGACCAATTATAACAAGATCTAAATCTGTATCACCATCCAAATCACCAAAAACCATAGAAGCAAAATGCACTGCTATTAAATTGTCTTGCCATGTAGAACTTTCGTTAAGGTAGGTATTCGCCACCACAAAATTAAAACCAAGAATAAAAAACAGTAAACAAAAAAAGATCTGACGTTTTCCTATCATTGTAAAGGAAGGATAAATTATTCTTTCTTCTCCAATCCAATAGCATCCCAATGACTATTGGTTATAATCTCTTCAGATTTTGAATTGTATTCACTAGTGTTACTTTTATCTTTGTAATACAATTCAACTGGTGGATATTTTTTTCTCCAAGAACTCATTCCTAATATAGTAAGAATAATGATAATCATTACCAAACCAGTAAATCCAATTAATGATCTGTTTGGGTTTAGATTACTAATTGTAGCAGTAGTTATACCTTCCAAGCCACTGCTTTGCTGTACTGGTTCAGATACAGGTTTTTCCTCATGATCAGAAGTATCCTTATCTTCTGCTGTTATCACTTCCTTAATAACTTTAGTTATATTATTATAGATATTATTAATGATGTTAGTTACATAATTGCCGCCTGAACCTCCAGAACTCCCACCCCCACCTCCAGTTGAAGCACTGGAGCCTTGATTATCATTTAGTAATGGGTTTTCTTCCCCCGTCCTTTCCAAACTGGCACCAAATGAAGTTATATCTTCAGTTACAGTAATGGTATCAATTTCTTCCTGGCCATAATTGATCCATACTCCCTGCGGATCAATGTCAATAATTCTTTTGATGCTGTAATCTCCTGCCGGCAGGCTTGGCTGCAGTTTTACGGTAAAAGATACTGAGCCGCCCATGGGGCCAATAGTTTCAATCATTAAAGGCTGGCAGTATGGATTAGCCACTCCAGTAGGCCTATCTCCTTGGTTATGGCAGGTTGTATTGGCTGTATTTAAGAACCAGTAACCAATTCGTACAGGTAAATATGCCCCTAAAGGATACCCTGCTTTGATAGGAATATTGACAGTATAGTCAATGGTTAGGTTGTGAGTGCTATTGACTATTTTATTAGTTATGGTTTCAGAGGTTATAACACTATTATCTGTTGGCTTAGTCTGCTCCCAAATATTGCCAACGGTTTGGTTGATTCCTAATAATAAGTTGTATAAGTCGCATTGTTTCAGGATTGCACAATTGTAGATAGCTTCCAACCAGGTATGTTCTTCGAAGGTTAAACCTCCTGAAATGGACATAGTAATATCTACTAATTTATCACTATCTGCAATAAATGTTTGAGTTCTATCAAAGAACACTTCATTTAGAGTATCCTCAAAAGTACACTGCCAATTACCAGGCGGGAAACCGAAAGGCCCGTAAGGATTACTTGTATCTCCACCTTGACTGAAACCAATGAAGTTACAACTAGTAATAGTTATATTATTTAGGGGACTATCATCCTCCCCACTTGTCACATTAAATGTAATCCCCCATCTTGCATAGGTGAAATTTCGTATATCTGAAATAGTGCTATTACCAATTCCATCCGTGGCAAAGACCCGCCAGAAATAGGTGTTAATTCTCGTTCTGTCCAGCGTCACATTGCCATCCCTGTTAGCCGAACTTGTATTAGTATATTCCAACGAGGCAAAATCACTATTATTATCAACCTGAATGATATAACGCACACTATCTTCTGGATCCAGATCAGCAGAAACAGTCCAGTTAAACTCCGGTAAAACACCAGCACTAAATCCCGCAGCAGGATTTAATAATGAAACAGCAGCAGGAACGGAATTCAAGATTAGTAAAGAAGAAGAATTCCTGCCTATACCATCAGTAAAACCATCATTAGGGGTTATGCTGCAAAGATAACGTTGCAGCCGTACAGTCTCAGCAGCTGCGAATTCATTACTTTTATTATTAAACAAATTTAAAACCTGAACAGCAGACAAAGCCCTATTCCACACACGCAGATCATCAATCCTGCCGTCAAAATAATTAGCATTGGCAGGGCTGTTAAAGCCGATAACTATGTCTTCGTCTCCCGCCGTTTGCAACGGGCCGGCAGCAGCAGTAGAATTAATCAAACTGCCGTCAAGATACATTTTCACAGTCACGTTATCATAGGTTCCGACAAGATGATACCATCGCCCGGTCTGAATTCCCGCGGCAACAGCTTTAGGAGCGCCAGGCTTACCGACATGGAACCTGAACTCGTTATCAACTAAAAGTAAACAATACCCTTCCGTGGCAAAATTTTCACAATTGTCCATAATTAAATGCTGGCCGGCATTATTATCTGAAAAAACCCAGGCTTCCACTGATAGTGAAGTGTTTAAAGCAAGCAAGCTGGAAGGCTTGGAAAGGTTAATAAAATCATTCACGCCGTCAAATTCATAGGCGCCTTTGCCGTCAAATCCTCCGGAAGAATTCCAGACAATTGCTCCCTGTTCCGTGCCATTATTATGACGAGGTGAATAATCGAGAGTATTAGCGCCTGGAACGCCTTCAAAAGGCAGATTCAACTCCATGATCGATTTTCCGTCAACGTACCAATTAAAAATATTCTTCACCTGATCATTGTCAGCATCAAACGTCGAAACATTCGTGCAAATTAACGTTTCGTTGGTAAAATTGCTGCCGCCGGTTAACAAAGGCATTCCCTGTGTCGGAGCAGCATTGTTAATGAAAATGCTGGCTGCGCTTCCTTCCGCACTGTCATTAAATCCATCATTCGCCTTGGCATGACAGAAAATAGTGTCCCCTTGATTACAGCCAGCGATGTTACAATTGAGAGTATTATTGATAGAGAAAGCTTGTACGATGGTGAGATCATCAGTATCCCTAAATTGGTAGAAGAAGCTGATAGATTCATTATCAGCATCGGTGGAACCAGAAGCGCTGCAATTAAGGAAAGAATCGCTGAAGGCAATCGGCGGTGCAGTATAGCTTATCGATGGCGCAGTAGGAGGCGTATTAGCAATGGTAAAGAAGGATAAAGGTGTGGAATTGACATTGCCAACGGTATCATTAGCATAGAACTGCCAACGTACCTGCTGATTATGAACGGCAGTAATTGTTTTTGTAACCGTCATTAATTGGCCGGAAGTATACGTTTGCGGCGTATTGTTAATGCAGTTAACACCATCTCCAAAACAAAACAGGAATTGCGCTGGATGCGCATCAGTCCAGTTAACAGTAAACTGTACATCTTCCCCCTTTCGTGTCGCATCGGAACCATTCGTGGCATTCTGTGTAAAAGTAGGAGCAGTAAGTTCCAGCTGATACTTGACATGGGTTTCCGCAGAATTAACCTGATCAGAACATTTCGCTATTACAGTATAATTATCTTCCGTGCTTACAGAAACAAGATCAGTAATTGATAATTGTGTACCACTCGTATTCCTCGGCTTAAAGAAAACTTCACTGCCTAAACTGTTCACGACAGTAACATTAAACTGAAACAAATTG
>JAUYPT010000114.1 GCA_030695685.1 Nanobdellota archaeon
GCCAACTGTAAGATATATTTGTGGTTTGAATGCTACTTTCTCATGGAGCGCTTTTGAATAGTCTGAATCGGTCTGTCCGAGTCTCCAGAGGGGAGTGATTGTTTTATCATTAATACTCAGTTCGTCTAGACTTGCAGCAAACATAGCAGTATATCCTTGAGGATTCATAGAAAACAAAGGAAAGAAGCCTTCACAAATAACTCCTGTTTTTGCTCTGGGGATTACTCTTTCAGGTTTTTCAGGGTGCTGGAATTCTAAGGGGATAGCCAAATCATCTCGTTTGTAGGTTTTTGAGTCTCCGGTCCCATCTCCTTTGACAAAAACAATGGCATAGAAATCGCCAATTCTTGCATTTCCATATGCGACGGGGATAACTGTTCTTGCAGAATTCGCTTTCTCAGGAGTTGGAGTTAGATCCGGAAAATCTTGGAATTTAATGCCCGTTCTTTGTTCATAAGCAGCTAGAGCTTCTTCTAATGGTATTCTTAACGTCTTTAAATTTATGCTATTAACGTCCATACATAGTTAAATGCGATTCAGGTATATAAATCTTTTGTTTTATTATCTTTTATAAGTAGTAACAAATAAGGCAAAAGGGTTGGATATTTTATTTCCTCCAAAAGCTTTTAAACATCAGAACATTGGTTCTGTCCATGGAAAAATTTTGCGTGGTCGTTTCTCTCTCGGGATCGGTAGCAGCCAGAGTGCGCCGACTCCAACGCCTTCTTTCCATAAAAACAGGTTCGTCGGCGTCCGTACGCTTCTGGAAGCCCCATCTCACGGTCGGTTCGGGCATTATCGTTCCACGAAAACAGCTCGCATCAGTAATGGCTCAATTCCGATCGGCACTGAAAGCCACTTCACTGTTCTCTGTTCGTGTCCGTGGCTATGGATTTATGGAAAAGTGGGCAGGAGGCATCTTTGGCAAAAGCCCGTACGTGGCGTATCTGCAAATAGAGAATAGTCCCCCCTTGCGTGCGCTGGCTAAAACAGTGAAAAAAGTGACTCATCATTATCCATTATTCTACCGGCAGCCGTGGCCGTACACCCCCCATGTTACTTTGGCTTTTAGCGACTTGACCAACGCGGGGTTTCTGAAAGCCAAGGCTTTTTTGAAAGGAAAGACATTTGCCGGCACTATCCTGGTCGATCATGTGGCGCTGCTGCATAAAGATCGGCAGGGGCGATGGGTGGAGTATAAGAGGTTCACGCTTGGCTCTCGATAATTTTATAAACTTGCTATCTCCTATCCCCACTATGCCTTCCTTGTCACCGGAGCAGCAAGCCATGCAGGAGAAAATAAAGAATATGTCTCCTGACGAGCTGCGGGAATTCCAAAAACAGCAGTGTATCTTCTGCCAAATAATTTCCGGCAAAATTCCGTCCAAAAAAATCTATGATGATGCTCAATGCCTCGCCATCTTAGATATCAACCCCGCTGCCCGTGGCCATATCCTGCTGCTGCCCAAAGAACACTACGGTATCCTGCCCCAGGTGCCGGACGAGCTGCTGGGATCATTGTTTATCACGGCCAAGCGGCTGTCCCAGGTGGTGCTGAAAGTTCTGAAAGTATCAGGAACAACCATTTTTGTTGCCAACGGCCTGGCGGCAGGACAGAAAGCGCCCCACGTCATGCTGCATATCATTCCCCGCAAGGAAGGAGACGGCTTGTTTGCCCTGCAGCCACGTTTGGTTGATGCTGGAGTATTGTCTCAAGTGGGTGCTGCCGTGAGCCAGAAGTTCAATGAGGTTATGGGGATTAAGAAAGAAGCACTGAATGCAGGAGTTAAGAGTTCAGTGGGTGAGCCCGTTAAAGAAAAATTAATATCTTCCTCTGCTGGTTTGGTTGACGCTGATGCTCCTCTGCCGGCTCAGGAATCTGTGGAAAAGAGCCTTACCACTCAAAAAAAGAAGCGCCGCCCGATCTCTAGGAAAAAAACTTCCTCTACGGAATCTGCTGCTGATGAAGATGCTGATAACGGTGCATCCTCCAAAAGTACAACGTCATCACCAACGCAGGAAATAAGCTTGGACGACATTGCCAAACTGTTCAAATGACAAATCAAATGAGAAAATATACTGGTGGCGAAGAATACTGGTGAGGATATTCCATGAAATGTGAATTATGTGAACTCATCAAGGATCAGCGGAACGTCATCTGCGCTGAGCAGGATGTGGTGGCGGCAGTGCGGGAAACTGCCGTTACGCCGGGACAGATCATTGTCTTTCCTCGGCAGCACTTTACCATCTTTGAGATTGTTCCCGATCAAATCCTGCAGAAATGTGTATTCATTGCCAATAAAATAGGGATGGCAGTCTTTGACAGCCTGGGGGCAGCAGGAACAAATATTCTTATCCAGAATGGCATTGGGGCAGGACAAACTACCCCTCATTTTGCGCTGGAAATCATTCCCCGCCGGGAAAATGATACCTTGCCGTTGCAGTGGAAGCCTCAGCAGCTGATGGAAGAGGAGATGGATACTGCTTTCATCGAGTTGAAAGAGCAGGTTGACAAGGGATTTGTGACGGATGCGCCGAAGGAAACTCCTGCTCCCAAAAAAGAAAAGATTGGGGCAGCGGAAGGGAAGAACAATTACCTGCTG
The DNA here is from genome assembly GCA_030695685.1 of Nanobdellota archaeon. GTDB lineage: Archaea > Nanobdellota > Nanobdellia > Woesearchaeales > GW2011-AR9 > JAUYPT01. The sequence continues at coordinate 2,604 of JAUYPT010000114.1, forward strand.
AAGTCGTTGCGAAGGATGCCTTGAATTGAATGTATGCAATCGCGGGTTATAATTCAAAGGACTACTTATAAATGATAACAATAGAAAAGTTTATATACTACCTCTCAAGTTTAAAGGAATATGCTAAGATTACTCAGGAAAAGACCGGAGGAACTTCCAGTCGAACTACCTAAAGTAGACTCAAGGAAGCAATTTAAAGGAGTAACTTTTGTACAAGGGAGAACTAATGATTACGTTAAATTTGGCGTTCTTATCGATTCTTCACCGGAACATACAAGACTAGTTTTGGAAGCAGTCGGCGACTTTTATCATGGAAATAAAGCATTAACTGAAAGAGAAAGTACTTCCACAGAGGAAGTGAAAGCCTCCGTTAGTGATACTCTTACGAAAGCCAAAGAACACAACCCAAGATTACGGCACAATTTTAGTCAATTTCATGCTCTGTCGGATTTTATTGAACCTTTATATCATTTACACGGACAATTAGTAGGAAATACTTACCATTGTGCATATACCCATGGCGGTCATAGAAAATTAAAAGATGGTGTAAGAAATGGTCTAGTTTATGCAGCCATTGAAGATGCTTTTAATGGAGGTATTGTTGCAAAAGTTTTTGGGGATGTAACTGATTTTGAAGTAACTGCCAGAATGGCTTTTCCAGAGCGGCAGGCAAATTATGGCGAACCCATTGCTGAAGTTCCATTAGTAGAATTAGTAAAAAATGTTAGGTTTCCCATCGCCAGAAATGGTGCTGCAGAAGTTACTTTGTTTGGAAGAGAATCGGATGAAGAAAACTTTGATGATAGAGTGTTGCATATGGTTGTTGATGATGGTCACAGAACAGTTAAATACCCCATAGAACCAGGTCAGAAAGCAATAATTTCAGTAGGTTCAGGAGTTAGTCGTCCACATACTTTTTATAGTTTAGCTCCGTGGTATGGGCCATTACCTATGCTAACAGATCTCCTTCAACTGGCAGAGCGAAGAGTAGGTTCAATTGTCAATAGTAGA
>JAUYPT010000124.1 GCA_030695685.1 Nanobdellota archaeon
TAGCAACTATAGCAACTATAGAATGGCAACCACTATACAAATCAGCAATGAAACTAAAAAACTCATCAGCAGCTTTGGCTCTAAAGAAGATACTTATGAAATTATTATCAGGCGCATGTATGACTTCGCAGTTAAAGAACAGCTACGAGAGTTTCTGCTTTCTTCAGAAGACACAATGTCAATAGACGAAGCGAGGAAGGAATTAAATAAAATATGGCCAAGGTCGAAATAGTAAGGTCGTTATTTCAAGAGATTGAGGCTAAGTTTAAAGGCGAATCACACGAAATAATTGATCTGCTGGAATCTCTTGAATCTTCTCCACACAAAGGAAAACTTCTTGGAAACGTAAGTGGAATTGTGATCAAAGAGTTGAAATACAAGAATTTTAGATTCTACTTCATTACCGATGGATTTAGACTAAAGTGCTTAAATCAAGAAAAAATAGTTGATCTTCTATTGCGTTTTGTAAGAATGTCAGATAAAAATAAGCAGCAGCAAACTATTGATGAGATCAAATACGTATTAAGAACAATCGGAGCTGGTGGATTTCAGTAATCGCGCTTCTATTTCTACTTTCTTTAACTATTTCCCAAATTCATTTTCTAAAAAATTCCTGCAATAACTTCTCATAATGACGGGAAACGATCAAGCCTTCTTTGGGGAAACAATCATAATAGCGCGGCCACACAAAACGCTCATCAAGATAGATCACGACACCACGGTCATCTTCGGAACGAATGCAGCGGCCGGCAGATTGAAAACACTTGTTCATGGCCGGGTAGATATAACCATAATCCCATCCCTTACCAAATTTATGATCATAATAGCGGATAATTTCCTGTGTCTTCAAATCCGGCTTAGCCAATGGCAAGCCGACTACGACAACACCCTTCAGAAGATCACCGGGAAAATCAACTCCTTCCGCAAAGTTGGCTCCAGTAACCGCTAGCAAGACAGCACCTTTTTCTTGCTCCGCTTTAAATGCAGCGATAAATGCATCTTTCTCTTCTTTGGTCATGGTGCTTTTCTCCCAGAATATTTTTCGTTCCGTGCGGAAAAAAGTACCAATTTTATCCCGTAAATCATAGGAGGGAAAAAAGAACGCACTATTGCCAGGAATAAAAGAAGCAATGGCAGAGCAGTGAGCAGCAATCTTCTGAAACATGGCCTCGCCGCGCAGGGTATATTTCGTTGACGTTTCCGGAATAATAATCGAAAGTTTGTTTTCTGGAGGGAATGGAGAACCATATTCCCGTTCCTCGCCACGGCCGATGCCGAGGAGGTTTTTATACATCAGCGTTGGTTTTAATGTGCCGCTCATGATAATGCCGGAATGCACTCGGGCAAAAATATCCTTTGTGATTGTGGAAGGATCAAGGCATAAATATTGTAATACAAGTATTTGTCCCTGAACACCCTGCCGTTCGGTCATAATTCTGGTAAAGCCATCATCATTTCCTTTCCAGGATGCCAGAAAACTGGCAATTCCGCCAAGATAACTTCGCCGCTGCTTTTTACGAATCTCCTCGGCAGCCAATTCCAATTCCTGAATCAGGTCATCATAATCGACAACTTTAGTGACAGCATCAATCCACTGCTTTTTGGAGATCAGTTTTTCCTTTTCAGATGTCACATTCGCGATCTCATCCAAAATACGCATCATCTCCTGCAGCCAAAAAATAATGCCGTGATAGGAAAATTTCTTCGCTTCAACAATTGCATTTTTAATCATAATAGTCGTCAAACTACTGCTGACCATATCCGTTACCCGCTGCGGTAAATTATGACCTTCATCAACGATGAGAATAATATCTTCTAATTCAGTAGTTATTTTATGGAGCAGTGTCGACTGCACGAAAGGATTAAAGATATAATTATAATCACAGATAATGACATTGGCTTTTTTGGCTAACTCTAAGGCAATCTCATAGCTGCAGAAACGCTTGTCATTGGTAAGAAATTGTAATTCTTCAGTATGAAGGGCGCTCTGTTTTCCTAATTCCTGTAATAATACCTTCGCTTCGGTTGTGACTCCTTTTTTGGAATGGACATTATTATAAAATTCACATTCTCCTTTTTCAACAATAGCTTTACAAAATTCAGTAAAGTCAGTGTTGTAAAGACCAGAAACTTCCTGATTGCACATCCAGCGTTTGCCGATCAAATCAACGCAAGAGAACGAAACACCTCTTTTGTCCTGAATCATCTTTAATGTGCTGATGGCAATATGATGCTGTGTATGCCTATTGGTGATAAAAAAAACTTTTTTGTTCTGCTGCAATGCTTTCTCTAAGGCAACAGATAAGGCGCTGGCTGTTTTTCCTAATCCCGTCGGCGCGTGCGCAATCAGAATCTTGCCAGAATCTACAACACGACGAAGATCGTCAATAAGATCATTCTGCCCTTCCCGTACGGTATCATGAGGAAAGAGTCGCCCCCGATCAGAAACCATCATTTGGAAGGAAATGAATTCCCTTAAAAATGTTCGTGCAGCAGAGAATACACTAAATCAGAATTGAGTACTTAATAGCAGTTCCAAAATGTTTAAATAAACATATAGTTTGTGATATAACTGTTATATTAAGTAAATGTTTAAATATAACTATTATAACAAATAAATTGAGGTGTGTGATGAAGACTGGGGGTGTCAGTTTGAACAAACGAAAAGCTATTTTCGACGTGTTTTTTAGAGAGAAGCCAGCGATGATGCTGGTTGAGTTAAAGAATGCCAATGCCAATGTCTATGCATCGGTTCTTGCCAAGCAAATTGACTGCACATATTCTCATGTGGTTAAGATCTTGCAGGAAATGCAAAAAGCAGAGTTGATTAATTTTAAGAAAGAAGGCCGCTTGAAGCTGCTGGAATTAACCAAGAAAGGCAAGGAAATCGCATCGAATATTGAAAGCATCAAAACGATGCTGTAAGTTTATTTTTTTTATTTTTAAATTCTATTTTTCAAAATTCTCAGCGTAAAAAATAAAAGAAAATAAAAATTTATTCCAGATAAATCTTCAATCGGGTAAGATCTAATTCCCAATCTGCAGACAGTTTGCCGACTGACTTGTAATATTTAACCAAACGGCGGATTTTAGAACTGGTTAACAGCTCGCCGCGTTTTGCAGTCTGGTCTTGTTTATTCTTTTCCCGGTGCTGCCGGATGACAACCATTTTTTTAATCAGCGAGAGTATATCTTCTGGTAATTTTTTGGATAATTTATTTTCATCCAAAACTGCGTTCACTCTTTTGCCGGTTAAGGCGTGAACACTGTTAATGCCATAGTTATCCCGTAGAATCATGCCAATTTCACTTGAGCTCTTTCCTACTTTAGCATACTTAATAATTAATTTTTCTACTTCCTTTCCTTTATATGGTGCCCAGGATGGTATTTTTTCAGGAGGCCTTTTACTGCCGCTTTTTCCTTTCGCCCGTGAATGCATTCGTGCCATATTTTAGTAACCCTCACTTAGTTTATAATTCGTACTGTGGAGAATGAGATTTATGTTCTTCTCCAGTATACGCAAGCTTCACATTCTGAAACCGACGTATCTCTTGAATAAATGCTACAGAAGCAGGCTCTTTAAAAAGATTATGGTTATTTTGGTTGAGGACAATAGTTTTACATCTCATTTTTCCTCAACTAAAGTTTGGAAGATATACCATTATTATGTAATATTTATATCTTCCATTATTTTGATGAAATGAAGTAAAAACCTACAACAGACGAAACCAAAAGATTTATTAATCGTTATTGGTTAAGGTGTCAAAAAGAGAATTCGACCAGTAGTCGATTTCTTTTTGAGCACGCCAGAATTCCATATGGAATTCTCAGCGTTAAAAAAATGAGAGGTCTAAAGTTCTAATGCCACCCCCACCACATCAAGGCGGTCATGCGCGTAAATATCTACTAATAATGACATTAATAGTAGGCGGTGTTTTTCTGCTCTTGTTAATGAATAATGACCATCCTGGAGGAAGCCTTACTAGTGCAGTTGTTGAAAATGTTAAAAATAGCTCATTAGGAAGTGTTATTGGTATTAAAAGTAAGACTGTCATTGAAAGCGACAATACTCCTCAGTTTCCAAAATCAGGTCATCAAGTTGATTTTATTCTTTCCTCTAATACCATCCCTGTACTTGAAAAAGAAGTTACGATAGGTCAGTTGTCACTTCATTCCGCGGATCTTTCCCCTCGCATTAAAGTAAATGGCGATGATGTAGA
>JAUYPT010000125.1 GCA_030695685.1 Nanobdellota archaeon
AATGAATATCTTCATTGCCAAAAATGGTACTGATACGCTGGTAAATTTCTGCATGGATATCGTCCGGATAGCAGCTAGGAAGGTCTCGTGAAAAGACATCAATTTTGTAATTTTTTTCCATTTTTTGGTTACAATCGGGAAGATGATTTAAATGTTATGGAGGTAATTTGTTAACATCAAAAGCAAATCTTTTTTAAGAGAAAAACTATTCTTAAAATAATGGAGCCATTGTCTCAGGTTGTCAATTCTATTCCGTCGGTTTATCCGGCAGCTGAAATTAAAAAATATCTTATTCCTCTCCTTGGCGCTATCATCCGCCTTCATACCAAAAATAAGACTATTATTATTGGTATTCAGGGCGGCCAAGGAACGGGAAAAACAACCTTAAGCCGCTTTTTACAGCACGCTCTGGCGAAAGCCAGTTACACTGTGCAATCATTTTCTCTTGATGACTTTTACAAGACAAATAAGGAAAGAATCGTATTGCGGAAAAAATATCCTCATAATGCTTTTTATCAGATTCCCCGTGGCCTGCCGGGAACACATCGGGTGCAATTGCTTAAAGAAACGTTGCGTAAGATTAAGAGCGGCACGCCATTTGAACTGCCTCTTTTTGATAAGTCGCTTCATCACGCACAGGGTGATGTGCTTCGCAAAACAATCAACGTCACAAAACGACCCGATTTTGTCTTTTTTGAAGGCTGGTGTTTAGGATTGCCGGCGGTATCATCAACTGTTTTACAAGCAGTATCTCAACAATATCACCTAAATCTCAAAAATCTTGACCCAACACTTCAGGATCATAAAGTGGTCTTGCGATACGCGAAAGACTATCAGCCTTTATGGCGTTTTATTGATTATTGGATTATGCTGAAGCCATCGAACACCAAGCTCCATACCCAGTGGCGTTATAAGCAGGAACAAGAATTAAAGAAAAGGGCAGGCAAAGGCATGACTAAGACGGAAATTAACCGCTTTGTCGAGCCCTATCTTCCATTTACCTATCTCTGTTATGAGAAAGTTAAACCGGATGCCTTGTTTTTGATTAATGAACACCATTGTTTTTCGAAGGTACGCTATTTTCGTTGATCTATCTGACAGTCATTTCTCCTGTAAACCTTGTTGTAATTCTTTCTTTCCTCTCCTTACTCGTGTAGCATAAGCAAAGTAGTCAATTCCTAATTTTTGTGATGCTTCCTGGCCGCTATATCCTAGGAGATGAAGTTCAAGAGCAGCTCTATTTCCTTCACTAAGCTTGCTCATTTTGTCAAGAAGATCTTCTAGATCTTTACTTTTACTATAAGTGTCATAAGGATCTAAAATGCTTTGATCTCTTGCGTAAGATTCAAATTCTTCTGGTGATTCGTGCAGTTCCATTTTGCCTTGTCTTCGAAAATAATCGATCATCCTATTTTTGATAACAACATAAAACCAGCTTTTAGGTTTATGGAAAATGTCATTACTTTCTTTTTCAATTATGTTTACAAGTACATCATTGACAATGTCTTCGGCATCACTGGCATTACATCCTAATTTTTGTGCCATACTCAGCATTTCAGGCCTGTAATTTTGTATAAATGTGCCGTAATTTTCTTTTTGAAGGTCTGATAATTTCATAACGAATCCATAATAAGATACTGTTTTTATAAAAATTACGTCCAAAAGCAGTTTTAACCGGCTCTGTAGAAAATGTCACGTTTGTGGCGCTTCCAAGAGAAGAGCGTTGCTTGGATTGAAGCGCAACCTAGTCGTCTTACGAATAGTTAATGGCACTCACTGGTGACATTCACGACATTTTCTACAGAGCAGTTTTAACCACAGCTATTTTAAAGCGCAAAAGATTCTATTCCTTAAAAAGAGGTATATTGAGAAATGTCCAAAACTGATGTTCTTTGCGTTGGTTCCGCTACATTGGATCATTTTCTGACGATTGATCGTTCTATTTCTTCCATTAAGCTTGGCGATAAAGTCTTAGTTTCTTCCCTGGAAATGCATTCCGGTGGTGGAGCAACTAATGCCGGTGCTGCTTTAGCGAAGTTAGGAGTACGGGTAAAAATTCTGACCAAGTTAGGGAATGATCATGCCGCAACGATCGTGAAGAAGGAATTGCATCGGTATGGGCTTACGAACCTGGCCAGAACATCTAGTAAAAAAAGCACAGATGTTTCTACAATTATTTCTTCAACGAAAGAAAAAGATAGGGTTATTTATGTCCATAAAGGAGCATCGCTTGATCTTACCGAGCACGACTTTACAAAATCAGATTTGAATGTGCGCTGGATATATTTAGCCACACTGCTCGGGAAATCGTTTCAGACGGCGAAAAAAATTGCAGCCTATGCCCAACAAAAAGAAATAAATCTTCTTTTCAACCCTTCTCTTTATCTGGCAAAGCAGGGCATTGCAATTTTAAATCCTGTGCTTCGCGCAACAACAATTTTAGTGTTAAACAAAGAAGAAGCGCAGGCGCTTCTGAAATCAACCGCACCGACACCACTATTACTACAAAAGCTTCATCATTTAGGACCAAAAACAGTCATTATTACGGACGGCTCACGCAAGCTCTATGCGTACGCTGCTGGCACAATCTATTCCTTACTTCCGCCGAATGTAAAAATTGTCCATACTGCCGGTGCCGGTGATGCTTTTACGGCTGGTTTTTTAGCCGGCATTATTAAAAAATATTCCTTGGAAGATGCGCTGCGGCTGGGACAAGTTAATTCTACTGCTGTCATTCAGGATATCGGCGCGAAGAGTAAATTAGTATCTGAACGAGAAGCACAAAAAATGATCAAAAAATATAACATTAAAGTATACAAAAACCGTTAACATGTTTGCCTCAACTAAAAATATAGTGCAGAAAGCTCATCGCAAAGGCTATGCCGTTCCTCATTTTAATATTAATAATATGGAGATTTTACAAGGCGTCGTTGCTGCGGCAGAAAAATTAAAGTCTCCTCTTATTGTTGCAACCTCGGAAGGTGCGTTGGAGTACGCCGGCATGGATTATCTTTATGCTCTTGCTCGAACTGCTGCCGACAAGAGTACAGTTCCCATAGCTTTTCATTTGGATCATGGACAAAATCTCGCTCTGATTAAGAAAGCGGTACAGAAAGGCTATTCCTCCGTGATGATCGATGCATCGCACCAGCCTTTCGCTAAAAATATTGCTCTTACTAAAAGTATTGTTCGCTATGCTCACCGCCATGGAGTTTCGGTGGAAGCAGAGTTAGGCACAATTGGCGGAAAAGAAGATCTTGTTTCCGGTAGAGGTATAATTTATACCGATCCTCTCAAAGCAGCGGAATTTGTGGAACGTACTGGCTGTGATTTTCTCGCAGTTGCCATTGGCACCAGCCATGGCGCGTATAAGTTTTCTGGGAAAGCCAACTTAAAGATAGATTTAATTAGGGAAATAAAAAAAAGAATTAAAATCCCATTAGTGCTGCATGGCGCATCAGAAGTGCCGTTGTCAGTCGTACGGCAGGCTACGCGGTATGGTGCCCAGCTATCTGGTGTACAAGGTGTTTCTGATTCCCAAATTAAACAGGCCATACAACATGGTGTTGCTAAAATTAATACTGATACCGACTTGAGATTGGCTTTCGATGCTGCTGTGCGAAAAGTAATTATCACAAATCCACGGGAGTTTGATCCCCGGCGTATTCTGGGGCCGGCTCGGGATTCTATTCAAAAAGTAGCAGAACAACGGATACGCTTGTGTGGAAGTGTGAATAAAGCATGAAAATAAAGAAAAAAATAATTCTTTTTTTAGTTTCATTACTTTTAACGTTGTTATTCCTCAGAATTTCTCTGTCTTTTTTTCCTTCTACAAACCTGACTATTGGAAGTTATAATATCCATCATTTATATCTAGGATCTTTTTTAATCATCATCGCTGTAATACTGTTATTATTTGAGATTGTCAATACCATTGTTGTAATCGTAAGCGGCCTCTCGAGCGCCTTAATTTTAGATGAATTAATCTATCTCATTGCTACTGATGGCAGTGATGTTTCTTATTTAAGCACGGTTTCCTTAACTGGGACACTTATTGTAACTTTTATTATTTTAATAATGATTGGATTTTTGTATTATGGAAAATTTGTAAAGAAGAGAAACAAAAAATAAAAATCCCAACCGCCCCAAAGGGCGGGGTATTAGCGGGGATTTTTAATGTTGCGAACCCCGCTCGCTAACATAATTGGAGGATATACCCAATAGCTGCAAGCAGCGGGGTATCACAACAAATGAAAACAATCTATTTAGGTGCTGACCATGCCGGATTTGAACTTAAAGAAAAAGTAAAACAGTGGCTGAAAAAGAAAAGAATTCCATTTCAAGATTTAGGCAATGTAAAATACGATCAGGATGACGATTATCCTGATTATGCAGAAAAAGTAGGCCGGCAGGTTGTACGCGCAAAATCAAAAGGCATTTTGTTCTGCGGCTCTGCTGAAGGGATTTGCATTGCTGCCAATAAAATGAAAGGCGTGCGCGCCGTTGCTGTTTGGGATACACGTATGGCAGAACAGAGCAGAAGACATAATGATGCTAATGTGTTGTGTTTATCAGGAGGCGGAACATTAACAATGGTTCCAGGTTTGGGATTGCCGTTTGATACAGCACAAAAAATTATTAATGTATGGTTAACTACTCCCTTTTCGAATGCAGCACGGCATCAGCGCAGGATACAGAAAATAAAAAAGTTGGAATTGAGAGTATAAACTAACTAAACCACGATTTTAATTTTGAAATAAATTTTTTGAAGAAACTATCTTCGACAACTATTTCAGCGTTGGTATTATTAACAGTAATATTTTCTACGTAGATAACTTTTACCGATGATTCTGGTTGTGGTAAGGGAATGTCTTCGTCTACTACATTTTCAGGTTGAGAATTTCTTTTTTGTATAATCTTTTTAGTATTCTCTTCAATGTTTTTTTCTTCAATAAGTTCTACAACTTCAATGGGCTTTGGCGGCTCTAATGTTGGTATTACTATTTTTCGTAATTCAAATTCAACACTATGGATTTCATTAACATAGTCTATACAGGCAATATCAATAACGGCGATTTCAATATCTTTAGTTACGAGGTAGCTTTCACCTTCATGCATGCTGCCGGTCAAGACAGTATTAACTTTAAATTCAACACTGTCAGAGCTTAGAGATAGTGGAGTAATAGAATATTTTTTTTCACCGAGAGCATATGTTTCTGACATTTCAGAAAGTAATGTGCTTTTAACAGATTCAATTATTTCCGGAATCGTAGCGGGTGCCTTTTTTGCTGGAGGTACTATTTTTCTCAGTTCAAATGTAGCTGAATGTACGCCGCCGGCATAACTTTGGTATGTTACATCGAGTACCTCTAACTCAATATTATCACTGAATGAAAATATCTCTCCCACTTTTAATTTGTTGGCCACTTCTCCATTAACTCTAAACTTCGCTTCATCAGAGTCAGTATACGTTAAGATTACTTCATAGTTCTTATCTTCAACAGTATAAGTCTTCAATTCTCCTTCTACGATGCTATCAGTAATTAATGTGCTTTTACACGCTAGAACGTTAACAGATAACATAATAACAATGATCAGTGCTATTCCGATGATTTTCATGTTGGATATAATACAGGTACTTTTTTATAAATTATTGTAGTAATTTCATTCAAAAGTGGTAAATAACGTTTATATAGAAAATAGTTCTATTAAAATTATAGGGGAGTATATGATTAAATTTCTAAAAAAGTGGTATAAAAAAAGTTTTTTCCTTTCTTTATTGTTTGTTGTTATATTATTATCATTACTATTTTTAGTTTCTGCAAACAATAATTCTTTGACGGGAGCAATTATTGGTTTGCCTGCAGAAGTTCAGGATGGAGAACAGCCGCTTATTGTCCTGCCTGAAGAAAATTTTTCTTCCGATACACCAATTTCACCAACTCCGGTGGAAACTCCTCCTGCAGAAATAAGTTATCCTGTCGATATTCCTAGAATACCGGTAGAAACACCTCTTCAAGAAGATTTGCCTGTTGTAAATAATATTTCATTAGGAGATGAAATTACCATTCCTAATAACACACTTATTCCTTCTGTTCATCGTTTAGCACTGGTTTTTAATCAGGCAAACATTGATTATGATCGCGAGTACGCGTTGGAGTACCTTAACTTACGCCATAATTTTTCTGATATAGAGTATGTTGAGGTTGGAACTTCTCATAATTTTACAATGAGAATGGGCAATTATCTCGATGATCTGAAGGGTGTTAACATAAACAGTAGTAATTTTGCAGTACATTTAATTTTCTGTGACGAATTCAAGAAATTCTGTAAATTTAGGATTAATGGTGTTCCGACGACAACACTGTACACTCCCGATGTTTTAGCTGACAGTAATACTTTTGATATTGATGGCAATTATATTCTTAAATTAAATTCAGCTGAGTTCAATAAATGTAATAATCAGGTTTTTTGTCACTTAGGATATGAAGGGTATCATGAAGTTGATGTAGCGGTGGAGAGAAAGTGATGAAAAGAATGGTAAAAAAGTGGTTTACGAGAGTAGGTTGTGGTGTAAACCTTGTTTTACAAGTAGTCAAACCAATCGTAGCTGATATTGATAACAATGGGGCTATGGAAACGGTGACACTTGTCCACGATACTATTGCCGCTGATAGAACGTATATGTATGCTGTTGAAACAACGAGAGAAGACAACTCTTATGGCACAGGAAAAAAAGTTACGACGAAACAAAAATGGTCTCAAAGAGTAGATGGTGGAGCAATCTATTTTCCGGCAACATTAGCGAATATTGAGTTTAAGGGTGATGTTTTATGAAAAGGATAGTAAAATGGTGGATTAAATGTAAAAATAATTTTAGTAAAAATAAGAAGATCTATATAAGAAATACATTCATTTTTATGTTTATTTTTATGCTTATCCAATTTACTTTATTCTGGCTGGTATTTTATATAGTGATGGGCGGTCTCGATACATGGCCTAAAGTTATAATTAGATTGATAATGTATATTTATTCATTGACTTTCCCCGATTTACCAAATATTCCTTTGTTTATAATTTTTGATTTAATTGTAAGCTCTTTTATTGCGATAGCAGCAACTTACTGTTACTTTAAGTTGAAACGAGGAAATAAATGAAACAAATTATTTTATTAATTTGTACTATCTTACTAGTTATATTAGCTAGTCCATCAGTATATGGATGGTGGGGTTTAGGTATTGATCCATTTAATCAAGTAAATGACCATGATACTCTTACTGACCAAGCTATAAATGCAGTAGATTACAATGACACAAATAATAGATACTCTGAACTTTATCAAGCTGGATCTGGTTATCAGGATAAAATTATTGATGGGGCAGGAAAACTTGACTTTCAAGCAGAAAGGGGAAAGGTACCAAAAAATAAAGTAGGATACAGTAATTCTGATTATTCTCACTTCTATAACCCAAATGGTTCAACAATCAGCAATCAATGGCCTTCTGCATTAAATGAATCTTATGATTGGCTAGCGGAAGCAATAAGTGCTTACGCAAAAGGTGAAAAAAGTGTAGCTTACACAAAGCTTGGTTATATACTACATTTATTAGAAGATATGACTGTTCCAACCCATACTTTTTTAATATTACATGGCACAGATCCTTGGGACTACTTAGAATGGCAAGTTGATGCGGATGATATTAATGCAGCACAAAGTCCCCCTATTATTGCTTATCGTTTAGAAGGAAATGATCTTTATGCTATTGAAAAACAATTTAATGAATTAGCACGAAAGTCCTACAATGAATCAGATGTGCAAGCTACAATAGACGGCTATTATACTGACCGATCTTATATTGGTTCTAATTTTGATTGTAGTTTACCGGGTATTTGCTCTCCACAAATATCAGCTAATAATGTTACTATCCTTGAACAAGACTTAATGCCGAAAGCAGTACAATACTCCGCCGGTTTAGCTATGAGGGTTTATGATATTTTTCAATCTCTCGACTGGCCAACCGAAAACCATGACTATAGAAGAACAGGCTTCACGTTATTAAAAGGCGACATGGAACGTGCAAGTGACGTCGACACTATCAATTTTGTTCTTAATAGCGGTGTAAACCTCGCTTTGCAGGTGGTTAAGTCGATTGTGGCAGATATCGATGGCAATGGGGCTATGGAAACGGTGACACTTGTCCACGATACTATTGCCGCTGATAGAACG
>JAUYPT010000126.1 GCA_030695685.1 Nanobdellota archaeon
CCGGGAAAATTGCCTTCAGTCCATTCTCAAATTGCCTTAGAAACACACTTGTTAGAACGAGTTGTCGGAACAAAAGAAGAAGCTGTTGTCAAGCCTCTGGCAAAAAGCGAAGTCTTAATGCTGAATGTTAATTCTTCCGCTACCGTTGGCGTTGTTATTGATCCTTCTAAAAAAAATACTACCTGTGCCTTAAAGAAGCCTATCTGTGCCAATGCCGGCGATAGAATAACGATTTCACGGCGAGTCGGCGACCGATTCCGGCTCATCGGCTATGGAATTTTAAAATGAGCGATTCTGTTGATGAAGGATTCCTAGAATGGCTCCTTGAAGATCAGGAAAAGAAAGGTGTTGATATTGACGGCCATTATACGACAATTACTTCCAATCCCGAAGCGCCGCACCTTACAAGAGCATATACGCTGCGGCAATTGACAGAGGCAATGAAAGAGGGTGAATACTGGCCACTACAGGTGTATAACCTTTTTTACTATGGTCCTACAGGGATGAAAGAAGCGTATGAGCAATCCAAAAAACAGAAAAAAAATTGAAATTCGTGAGCATTCATGAGAAGATTCAAATACTGTATCCACTTATTATGAATCATGAATAAATTCAAATTGCATCAGGACGGCATTCCATTAGAGGAACTAGCACTACCTGCAGAATTTCAAAGAAGCTTTGAAGAGAGAGGAATTGGAACTATAGAACAACTGTTAGGAGAAATGTATGCCCTGAAATTTGGAGATCAATCTCCCGCTGGGAAAAAGGTGTATGATGACTACTGCAAACATTTTGAGAATCATAATCTAACTTATGATCACGTTTATGCAAAGATTTGTGCTCATCTCTCTGCTGAAAAGGTAAAAAAATTTGAAGAAGCCACAAAAAATGCTTCAAAATATCATTTGGGAGCATTATCTCATTGGAAAGATCAGAATTAATCAAAATCATTTTAACTAAAAACGGGATAGCACACCTTACCAATTCCCACCGAAATATTTATAAATAAAATATAATAACGCTGTTATCAGTTCCAACAGAGCAGACTAAAAAGCTGGAACAAAAAAACAAAAATAGTACGATAAGTATTTGGAGAATAAAATGGAAGGAACAGTTAAATGGTTTAACAAGAAAAAAGGGTATGGGTTTATCAAAGGCGATGATAACGAAGATTATTTCGTTCATTACACCGCCGTTCCGCGAGGAACAATGTTAAAAGAAAACGATCGTGTTTCTTTTGAAGGAGTCGATGGCGACCGTGGTAAACAAGCACAAAATGTTACCGTTGCCGGTGGACAAGCAGCTTCAAAGCAATCTGAAGAAGGCGACTTTGAAGAAGAGTCAGAAGAATCATCTGATCAAGACGCTGAAGAAAAAGCAGAAGAAGATTACGCGTAATTTTGTTATTCTTTTTTTATTTATTTTATTATTTTTTAAGATTGAAAAGAGTTGATAAAGAGAAGGAGTTGAATGTATAATGGCCGTTACGAAAGGAGATACCATTCGGGTTGAATATACCGGTTCATTTGATGACGGCACTATTTTTGACAGTTCTCAAAATCATCAGCGACCGCTCGAGTTTAAAGTCGGCGAGAAACAAGTCATTCCCGGCGTCGATAACGCTGTTGTCGGCATGAACAAAGGGGAAGAAAAGGATGTTACTATCCCTCCAGCGGAAGGCTACGGCGACCATCATACACAATTAGTGCAGAAAGTGCCCAAGAACCAATTGCCACCGGGAGATCCCAAACCAGGCATGATTTTGCTGGCAAGTTTACCCAATGGAGCGCAAATGCCCGTAAAAATTCTTGAAGTTGGCGATCAGGATGTAACTGTTGATTTAAATCATCCTTTGGCAGGAAAAACACTTCATTTTAAGCTTAAAATTCTGGAAATTAAAAATTAAAGAAATTAAACACAACCAAGCATCTTTTCCCCGTCTTCCAGGCAGATAACTTTATTGTTAGTAATGTCATAGGAATTGATCTGAGGATTATCAACACGCTGCTTGCAACAGATATTTTTAGCAGAATTTTCAACAAGAAGAGTATAATCTTCCGTCAGGGAATCTAATTCTTCAGTAATCTTGGCAACTTCATCGGTCTTTTCCTGAGTAAGCTTGAGGATGGTAGCAGCACTTCCTTCCAATGTTTTTACTTTCTCAGCCAGCGTTGACTCTAATAAGGAAATTGTTGTTTCGAAGTTAGACTGCGTCGATTCCAATGCTGTTTTGGTTGCAACTGCTTCGGTAAGCGCTGTCGATTTTTGATCTAAATCCTCTTTATACTGTTCGCTTAACTGCTGGTAAAGAGAAAGATTCTGCCGGGCGCCTGCCAGCTGTAAACGTACATCCTCTATTGTTTCCACCGGTTCTTTCAGCAGATTTGCAGTCACGTTTTGATCATCTTCATAAACCCCAAAACCAACAATGGAAGGCTTGGCGAGAATTATAATTAGGAATAGAGAAACAACAACTACACCAATGACAAGCGGCCGTTTCTTTTTTGGTGTTACTGGCAGCTGGTTCTTTTTTTCATTATTAGGATCTACCATCTCTCTCACATTTAGAAAATAAAATCCCTTTATAATTGTTGCGGTTTTGGTAACTTATAAAAATTGTATTTAAGAATCAATAAAACTTTTTATTTTGATCTGTTAGTATTTTGTCTATCTCTTTCTTTGATAATCCTAAGAGAACATATAACTCTCTTATCTTAAGATCTATTTTCCTGTATATTTTACCTGTGTTCTCATAGAAACCTTCATCTAACTTACGACGCTCATCTTGTGTATTAGAACTCCACACAACAACTTAATCATGAACTTCTTTAATGCCTTCCAAAAATCACTTGTTCAATAACGTAATCAAAGCAAACTTTATTAACTTAATTTTAATCGTTATCAATCATGATCATCACCATCTCCGGGTTAGCCGGCAGCGGCAAAAGCACGGTTGCCCAGAAATTAGAGCAAATTTTACACTGGAAACGCATCTATGTTGGTGGGATTCGCCGGGAATTAGCCAAGAAAAAAGGCATCACTTTAGAAGAATTAAACCAGTATGCCCAGACGCATCCGGAAACTGATGTTGATGTCGATACAAAAGCAGCGGCAGAAGCTATCGCCTTGGAAAAAAAAGGAAAAAATGTCATTGTTGAAGGCAGGACGCAGTTCCATTTCTTACCGCAATCATTCAAAGTCTATATTAAGGTCAGTCCTGCAGAAGCAGCGCGGCGCATTTGGAAAGATCTTCAAGATAAGCAAAAGAAAAAGCAGCGCAATGAAGGAGAGTACAAATCGCTAGCTACACTCAAAAAATTCATTATCGCCAGAAATGAGAATGATGCCCGGCGCTACCAGAAATATTACGGTTTTGACCATCGGGATGAATCACAGTATGATCTCATCATTGATTCTACAACTATCAGTGCTGATGAAGTAGTCAAGAAAATTCTGGAGTATATGAAAAAGAAGCGTTTACAGTGATGATTATACTGCTTTTTAACAACATTTAAATATATTCTCTTTCACGCACGGCTATGGAACAAGATAAGGTATTAGAACAGTACATTTCTCAGCAAAAAGAGAGATCAACTCAAGCATTGCAGCGGCTCAAAATAGCGGAAAATGTTTTTAATAATGTAGCAATGTTAAAATCAATGTCAGATAATAAGTTAAGAGTTTATAATTTATCAGAACTGCACCCGAACGACCACATTGTTAAAAAATTCAAGGATATGGATATAATTGTTATGATGGAATCTCCTGAAGTTAATGATAAATATGCTCCTGTCCTTAATGAACTGAATGAATTATATCATAAATATAATGCAAGAACTATGAATGAAGAAGAGTTCAATTTTATTACCAGAACAGGACGCGTAGAGATTCTTAACCGCTTGTTTGAAAAGAACTACCCTAGTGAAATACCGTATTCTCTTGACGAGTTACGGGCTGAGGTCAACTATGGTGGAGGTAATGGTTTTTATCATTATGGTGAAACGTATAAATAAAAATCTTACCCTAAAACAGCCTGCTCTGTAGAAAATCTTAATTTTAAAATACAAAAAAATTCATTATTTTTATAAACAGCACTGTGCTTATTTCTTGAATGTTTAAAGTAGTTGGAACCAACACTTATCTTCGCGAACTCCAAAAATGGCCAAAGCAGGATTATGAATATGCACAAAAAATACCACTTAAGCTTGCTGAAAATCCTAATGTTGGAAAGCAGTTAAGTTATCCATTTCTAAGAGAAAAGAAGATAGGAGGAAGAAGAATTTATTATCTCATCTATGAAGATCTTAAATTAGTATTGCTTATTGCAACGAGTGATAAAAAAGATCAACAAGCAACCATTAATCATATGAAAGATAATCTAAAAGAATTCAGAAAGGTAGCAGAAAAAGTATCTAAGCAAGTCTTTTAAAGCGACCTTCTTTTAGATCCTGCAAACTGCTGGAAAATTGTCTCATTAAGTCAAAATCCAATTGCTCAAGCTGCTTCAGATGATCATACTCTTCTCTTGGAATAGTTACCGTTTCCATTATAAAGATTAAAAAGTATAACTATATATAAAATTTTTGCTAAAATCAGCTATTTCACTGCGATGCTCGTTAATGGTTGACATCTCGTCAAAAATATAGAAAGGTTTATAAAACGCTGTTGAATTAACGTTCTTATTAGAAGGCAGAAACAGGGGGTATTGTTAACCAAAATCTTTACTCATTCTGTTTCATAAAAGAGCCCCCCTGGAGAACTCCTGGACTGGTTTTTTTAATTTCTAAGGAGATACAAAAATGTCATTTCAAGAATTACAAGTACACCAAAATATGATTAACGCTCTGAAAGAGCTGGGTATTATAGAGCCAACGCTGATTCAGACTAAGGCAATCCCATTAATTAAATCAGGAAAAGATTTGATTGGAATTTCCAAGACAGGGTCAGGAAAAACAGCTGCTTTTGGCATCCCCATATTAGAAAAAATTAATCCCGGTCTGGGCCTCCAAGTGCTGATGATGGCACCGACAAGAGAATTAGCGTATCAGATTTCAGGAGAATTATCAAAATTTTCCAAATATATGCCCTGCCGTATTGCTACTATTTTTGGGGGCGTTTCGTTAATCCCTCAAATTGAGCAAATTAAGAAAGCTCATATTGTCGTCGGAACACCGGGACGATTGCGAGACCACCTTGATCGGGGAAACCTTAATCTCAGCAAACTCACCTGTTTAGTGCTGGACGAAGCAGATAAGATGGTAGAGATGGGATTTATTGAAGATATTGAAGATATTCTTCGCCATACACCAAAACAGCGGCAGATGCTGTTGTTTGGCGCTACTATATCCCGCGAAATTGATCACATTAAACAGCGCTATATGCATGACTCAGTGATTGCCGAAGCAGAAGCGCAAGTACAGAAAGAATTATTGCAGCAATTTTATTACAGTGTCAAGCCGCACGAAAAATTCTCATTGCTAGTTCATCTTTTGAAAAAAGAGCCGACCAGCAGAGTGATCGTCTTTTGTTCTAAAAGATCGACTGTCGAAATGGTCTCTAAGAACTTGCGCAGCCAAGGCATTAAATCAGAGATAATCCACGGCAAGTTAAGCCAAAATAAGAGACTACATGTTATCGACAGTTTCAATCATGGAAAATTAGATTTCCTGGTAGCATCAGCTGTCGCAGCACGAGGAATACATGTCGATGACGTCAGCCATGTCTTTAACTATGATTTATCACAAGATCCGCAGGAATATATTCATCGGATTGGACGAACGGCACGGGCAGGATCATCTGGAAAAGCAATTACCTTGCTGGAACAACGGGATCACGGTATCTTTGCTGAAATTCTTGACCGTTACAAAGTAGATGTTCAGGAAATGCCTCAGGAAAATTTCCAGCGCCTGCAATTCCAGGCCAACAATTTCCGTTCCAGAGATACTCATCAACGTTTCCATGGTCCACGACGGAATAGCTATCAGCGTTCCGACAGGCGGGAGAGCAATTCCAATGACGGAAGTTATTCCCAGCCTCGATCTAACGGCCGATCGCGGGAAATGTCCAGAACGAGTAGGGATTATACTCAAAGAAGGTATTAGTTTTTATTAAAATTGTTGATTGAATCTCATCTACTTTATTTTTTTCAAATTTCCATGAAGAATAATCGGATTTACAGCTTCAATTTCAGATTTACAATAGGGCATTTCAGGAATGGGGTTTAACATAAACACCTTTTGATTAAGGACATGAGCAAAACCTATTTACATTAAAGTATTACCACCAACATAATTTTTAATGCCATTTTTATCAAGATTTAAAACAAGAACAGCGTCAGCTCCCTGCATCATCCTCCAAAATTCACGGATAGCATCCAGATTATATTTTTGGTAAAGTTTGATTTTTTCAATTTCTTCATCAGTTTTTCCAATCATTGTCTTATGTAAATCTGTTATAAAAGCATCATGACCTAATTTCCTAAGTTTATCCCTACATTCAAGCATTTTGTCAGTGAATTGCATTGAGCTAATTATTCCTATTTTCATAATATTATTGCAAATTGAAGATTTTTATAAATATAACTATTTTATATGGGGTGCGAGCAATGAAGTTGCAAGACAAGTTTGAATGGTGGCAACCGAAAGGTTTATATAAAAAGTAAGATATATCTTACACAAAGAGGACCAGAAAGCTCCATATTTTAAGCTTGGATGAATGGGTTTCTGTTCCTCTTGCGTCACAAAAATTGCCTATCAAAAGAAAGCGTCCGTTCAAGCTACGCACTTTAGTGCGTGATTATGACACTTTTGGCAAATTTTTCATGACATTAAGTGAGATTATGGAAATAGCATTAACAAAGATGAGTTCAAAAGGACAGATTGTCATTCCTTCCGAGTTTCGAGGAGACATGAAAGAAGGAGAACAGTTGATTATAATCAAAAACAACCACCAACTCATTTTGAAGAAAGCAAGTGAGATGGATAAGAACCTGAAAGAAGACCTTACGTTTGCAAAACGAACCGAAGCGGCATGGGAGCGCTACGAACGTGGTGAGTTTAAGGCCAGTACTGCCAAAGATTTCTTGAAAGATCTTGAGAGATGGTAGTTGAGAAAGTCGATAGAGATCCCTACTTCGAGAAGCTTTTTTCTAAATTAGATTATAATCAAAAAGAAAAAGTCAAGATGCAAATACGAAAGATCATCACAAACCCGGAAGTAGGAAAACCAATGCGTTATTCTCGGAAGGGGACACGAGAAGTGTATCTTAAACCATTTCGACTTTCGTATGCTTATATTTTAGAGGAGAACAAAGTCATATTCTTAGACTTGTATCACAAGGATAAGCAATAGATGTCACAGCTCAAACTTCTCTTAAATAGGTAAAACGAAGTTTTTATTAACTTTCAGTTATTTTTAAGATTATGGATGATCCTGTCATCACAACAGTATATCTCGTCTTCAGTGCAAGCAACAATATCGCTGAAGATTATGTTTTCTATAAAAAAGAACGGCAGAAATTGCTTCATGATGTCATTCTTCCGTTCTTACTGCTGCCGCGAGAGCAATGGACGAGGCCGCCATTGGAAGAGTATATCACAGAATTAGTTATCGAGAATGGAGGCAATCCCGATCGGATTAGAGACTATCAGGCAGATATTGGGCCGTACCGCTTCTGCGTTCGGTCAGATCACTCCCATCTTGAAGAGTGCGCCATTTACCGCGCAGAGATCTATCATCGGGAGATACCAGAAAACAAAGAGCAAGGACTAGCATTCAAATGTACACCAGAGGAAGCAATGATGCTTTATTTTAATGTTGACCATATTGTGAGAGATGTTCAGGGCCAGTTTGAATTTGAAATAAGGGAAATAGTCCACGACCTCAATGCATTATTAGAGATCAAAAGAAGACTCAGAAAATCATGAAAAATCAAAATGTTAGTATTGGAAAGGTATGGGTTTTTTAGTATAATAAAACTTATAAATAAATAGTTGTAATAGTGCTTTATGACCACGAAAATTAAAAATAGCGACTTTATTGAACTAGATTACACCGGCACGCTTGCCGATGGGGTTGTTTTCGATACTACCCATGAAGCCGTTGCCAAAGAACATCACTTGTTTTCTAAAAAAAAGGAATATCATCCTGCGATTATCTGTGTCGGGGAAAAACAGCTGCTGCCAGGCTTAGATGCGCAGCTGGAAGGACGGGACGTCGGCGAATCATTTACAGTTTCGTTGGCAGCCGATCAAGCATTTGGAAAAAGGGACATCACCAAGATGAAGATTGTTCCGGTAAGCACATTCAAAGAGCATAACGTGCAGCCGCAGCCGGGATTACAAGTAGACATGGATGGCGAACGAGGCATTATCACTCGAATTTCCGGCGGCCGGATTATTGTTAATTTTAATCATCCCTTAGCTGGCAAAGAAGTAACCTATACGGTAAAAATCCATCGTAAAGTGACAGAAAATACTGAAAAAATAACTGCCTTTCTGGCATCAATGTTCGGCATGCCGAAGGATTCAATAACGGTAACCGTTGCTAACGAAAAAGCAAAAGTAGTATTGCCGGTAGAATTGCCAGCACAAATTGTTGCAGTCATAGGAGATAAGCTAAAACTGGTTACCGGATTGAAAGAGATTGTTATTGAGAAGGCTAGTTCTACAAAAGAAAGCAAGAAAGAAGTTTCTCCACAATGAGTGAACGATTTATTCCTGAAGAATACAAATCAGGGAAATTAGTGTATATTACAACCATTGCCGCTGCCGGCGGTAATTTAGAGGATTTAATAACCAATCTGGAACATTTTAAACTTCTTATCGAAGGAAAAAGAGTAGGAATAACTCCTACATTTAGTTGTTATCTAGCACAACAATCCGAAAAAGGTGTTTCCTTTGACATGTATGCTCAGAAAAGTGGTAAGGATACAAGAACAACAACGGCAAAGTTCAGGTCAGAATTAGGAGAATTATTAACCATGCTGCTGCAAACAGGATATACTATTTCTACAGTAGAAATAAGCACTCTGAAAAGAAATTCTCAATATCACCCATTTAAACTGCCTTCTTCTGAAGATAATGAGTAAAACAGTATAATTTCAGCGCCATAATCTTTAAATAGCACATCTCCCTCAAAATAGTAATTCAACTACAGCAAAAGGGGCTGGTCTTTATAATGAATAAGTATAATGTTAGTGATGATAGTGAAGAATTCTCTGCAGTAGCATCAGAATACAATTCTTCCCAACCACGGACAGAAATCATTTCTCTTAAAAAAGCGAATATGGATATTGATGAAGAATTAGAGCGCATCATTGCCAGCCAACGTATGCGGATTAAAGTTATCGGCTGCGGCGGCGGCGGAAATAATACTATCAACCGCATTTCAGAAGTGGGCATTAAAGGCATTGAAACCATCGCCATTAATACTGACGCCCAGGATTTATTGTATACCACTGCCCATAAAAAACTGCTCATCGGCAAGGAATTAACCCATGGCTTAGGTGCAGGCTCTAATCCTAAAATAGGAGAAGAATCAGCAAAAGAAAATGAGCAGGACCTTAAGAAATTATTAGATGGTTCTGATATGATTTTCATCACCTGCGGCTTAGGCGGCGGCACCGGAACTGGAAGCGCACCATTCGTGGCTCATCTGGCGAAGAAAATGGGAGTGATGAGCATCGGCATTGTTACTATCCCATTTACGATGGAAGGATCGCACCGTTTCGAAAATGCCATGATTGGATTGGAAAAGTTAGAGCAGAATGTCAATACGTTAATCGTCATTCCCAATGATAAATTATTAGAGTTAGCACCGCACTTACCATTACAAACAGCATTTAAAGTTGCTGATGAAATTTTAACGAATTCGGTTAAGGGTATTGCCGAGCTCGTCACAAAAACAGGATTAGTGAATTTAGATTTTGCTGATGTCAAGGCAATTATGAATGAAGGCGGAGTAGCGATGATCGGCGTTGGGGAATCAGACGCGGAAGACCGGGCCCATGAATCTGTTGTCAAAGCGTTGGAAAATCCATTAATCGATGTTGATCTTTCTACTGCCACCGGCGCATTGATTAATATTTCCGGCGGGGAAAATTTAACCCTCGATGAATCTCGGAAGATTGTAGAAACAGTAGCAGAACGGTTGGATCCGAAAGCGAAGATTATCTGGGGTGCGCAGATTTACAAAGATTTAGAAAAAACAGTTCGAACAATGGTCATCATTACCGGCGTCAGCTCAGATCAAATTTATGGTGAAGGAAACCAGCGTTTTGCCAAAAAGAAAGATGAGATTAAATCTGAATTAGGTATTGAGTATATGGATTGACAATTATTCTTAAAAAATAATTTTCTCAGTTGCTGGAAGAAATTTTTCCTATAAAGTATCCAAAACTATAACTTAAACCAACGAATATTAAACCTGCCGCAGCTCCTGGGACCATGCCTTGCGGTAAGGAACTTTTGGAGGCAAGAGCATCTTCAAGGGTATCTTTAGAAAGTTGAGAAATAGGACTATTTTTTTGAGAAGAATTTCGTTTTGCTAAATACGTATATAAAGTAGCATTAAGAAGAGGAGATCCCATCACAAGCAGCGTTGTTTCAAGAGGATCTACTTCTACACCAATACCATTTGAAAACCCATAATAAAGACCACTCGCAAAAATTCCTAAAGCAGCGCCTCCGAGACTAACAGTTTCAAGAAGATCTAATGTTGTTTTCTCAGTCATCGTTTTTAGGATTATTTTTGTAGAAACTCACAATAATGACATTTCCCGCAGACAATGCGGTCTTTATGCTGCGCCATGAACATTCCCAGGCCGCATTTAGGACAGGACTTATTTTTTCGTTCCACTTTAGGACCGTTGATAGTGTACAAATCTGCAGCTCTTGCACCTGCTGCTTTCTTTGCTACTTTACTATCTTTCTTCCCTTTATCGTCCTTGGCCATTACTGTTCACCTGCTGCAGCCTTTGCTTGTTCTGCTGCTTTTTTCTGTGCTTCTTCCTGCTGCTTGCGGCGATAGCTTGTCATTCGATCTGCTTTTGTCCGTGCTTCAGCAGAAGTATACACAGCAGCAGTAAAATGAGCTTCCTGAGTGCTAAAGATATTAGTAATGCTTCCCATCACAACCAGTTCTTCTGCCGCACCCATTTTTTTTGCCACTGCACCAGTAACATCTTGCTTCGATGGCGTTGCTCCATCAAACGAAATTGTTCCCACAACATTTGTTCTGTTCAAAAGTGTGTTCGGTTCCTGTGTTTGGATTGTTATTTTCATCTTATCGTACTTTAATGGCGTACTCTCCTTTAACTTTGAGACCGACCTTGTCAGCAATCATGGAATTGTTTGGATCTGTAACATATACTCTTCCTTGCCAGTTGGTGCTAAATGTATTGTTATGACAGCTGGGACAGTTATCTCCTTCGACAAATAACTTACAGCGTTTGCATGCTTTCTTTTTAACCATCTTATCCTTCCTTTACCGGCTTTGCTATTTCCTGAGCTTTCTCCAGCCAGTCTAATTTTCCTAATCCTTCCTGCCGCATCGTCAAGCCAATTTTAGGATTATGTAAATCTTTATAGCTTACCGCAATGATTCGTGCCTTGCAACGGTCGCCGACCCGTAAACTCTGGCCACTTTTTTTTCCCTGCAATACTTTGTCTTTACTGAACGAGACAAAATCATCCATACTTTGGGAAATGTGCACCATGCCCTCAACACCGCCGATGTCAACAAAAGCACCGAAATCAGTAATATCTCTAATTTTTCCATAGACCAGTTCGTTTAATTCCGGCTTATAGGTTAATAATTCAAATTCCGTTTCGTAAAACCCAGCACCGTCGCCAGGGATAATGACACCTTCTTTAATCGTACCGACGCTGACAACATTAATTACAAATCCAAGCTCTTTAGAGATATAGCCTTCATAGCTGGATTTAAGGTTGGCAAGGACAGCTTCTTTTTTACCGACACCAAACATGCGGGGCGGTACCCTGATGTGGTCTCTGACAGTGACTTGATAGAACATTTTCAAGTCTTATTTTAACTGTCAGTTTATAAAGGTTTCGATGGTATAGTGAGCGACAGAAATAATGTATTAAATCCCGTTCGCTCACTATATAGTAAACGACCAATTTATCATAAGTTATTTTTTGTCGTTTACTAGTTAGGAACAAGGCTGCATCTTTTCCTAACGAGGACATAACGTTTATAAAAGTCAGTTCATTTATTCTTCTATGGATTTACGAGCGCTGCGACAAGAAGTACAAAACCTGCCGGAGATTAATGATCATTTAGAAACATTCCAGCAGCACTGGCTGAAGCCGCTTCGGGCGAACAGCAACAACCATCTTCCTTTTCTTCAACATTTACCTCCTGATGTTAAAAAAGAATTAAAACTAAAATTAGAATTATTTCAGGAACATTTCCATCGTTTACAAAAAGCACAGTCGCTGCAGGAACGAATTCGATTTTCCCTGCGGCAGATCATTGAATTAAAATTAACAACATTAAATGGAGATGCTGCCAAAGGACAGATGATTGTCAATAATCTGCTGCATGATGATTTTATGAATCTTCAAAAAATGATTGCTGAAGTGCGTAATCTGGAAGATGACATTCAGAAAGCAGAAAAAGTATATGATGACATCAATAGCTTCCTGCAAAAAAATCTATTGCTGGAAGAAAGTGTAGGATTAATGGGTTTGCCGCACAAAAAACACTTTCACAGTTTTGTCGCTGCAGCACAGCAGCAGAAAACGCTTGTCCGCAGGTTAGGAAATCATTTTGTGGAGTTGGCGAAGGAGACGCAAAGGAAGAAAAAATGAGGATAATGTTTGTTATGTCCCCCAGACTTTACGTCTGGGTGCGGAGCGTAGTGGAGCAAGTTCGGTGTAGGGCACGTTCATGGTTTTAATAGTTCAGTTAAGGGCAAAAACACTCACTGTTTTACAGTCGGTTAAAGGCTCTCTCGTAGTTGTAGGAAGGGGCAATCTCAATATTTGAATCGTTTTTCATACTCTTTGTGGTCAAACCATTCGAGGATAATATTGGCTATCCTCACTTCATCAGTTTCAATAGTGTAAATTAATCTCCACGCATCAGGAAGGTTATACTTCCAGAGGTTAGTTATGCTGTATTTCTGAACATAGTCTCTTGGCCAAAGATTTTTTGGAATTTTTATCCCGCAGGTTGGATTTGCTTTGAGATCATCAATCGCTCTATCAATAAATTTGTAGAGTTGTTTGTCTTCAAATTTGCCCGCTTTAAGGGCCTCCCATTCCTGCTTAATTTTTGGATTAATGAAAGCTACAGATATTTCTTTGTTCATCGTACAATTAAGTCCTCTTTAATTAGTCTTTTTATTCTTTCTGGATTGAATGTCCAAATTACACAGCCCTCTTTATCTATGATTATTTTTCCTGATTGCTCGAGGTAGTCTAAAATCACTTGGAACGTTTGGTACATCATTTTTTTAGGAAGTTTTTTCCAGAGTTGATATTTACCACATTCTTGGCTATGTTTTTGGATAGCTTCTTCTACCATAAAGACAGATTCTAAGGTTGGACTATGTAAAATTGTTGTTCCTTGCATATTATATAAGTATATATAAGACTTCTATTTAAAGCTTTCGCTTGTTTTTGTCAGAATTTGTACTAAATTACAACTTTTGTAGTTCTTCAATGGGATATGGTTTTTCTTTTTGCATTTTCTGGATTTTATGAATGATATGCTGTAATGCAAAAACATCATCTTTATTATACTCTTGAAGTTTCTTAATTACTTCTTTATTTTTAGATTTAATATACTCGTTATAGATGAACGGTGCATCGAAACCATTAATATCTTGATGCTTCCATTGGAATCCTAAGAAATTAGCAAGTTCTTTTAGTTTGTATGATGATATGGGAAGGATTAAAGAATTCCTAATCTGATAAAGAAGGTCATTAAAATTTACAAGTGAACTTCCATCCAAATTATGTTTTGTTATTCTATCAATTAACACTCGTTTATCAAAATCAGTGCCACTATAGCAATATAATATTTGGTCTTGAGATTTTGAGATATGATCAAGAAATTCTATTAATATTTTCTTCTCTTCTATCTTTTTGTGGGCTGTGAATTGTTTGAACTCATTGTTTGAAGAGTTGAAAATACCAATCATCCAGATATAGGATTGGGTGTGATCAGTTTCTATATCTATAAAAATAGGTTTGTTTAGGTTAATGTTATTCAACAAAATAGTTTCTTCATTCAATAAAGATCTAGCACGAATCTGCCACTTATTTATTAATTTTAATGGAATCTTTGTTGAGAAAAATATTTCTTCTTGATTTTTTGATACGAGTTCTTGAATTGTTGTGATTCCACTTTTTTCGAGAACTTTAGAATAAGAATATCCGATACCATATATCTCTTCTAACTTGGATAACATCAATTCACTTATGTTAATATGAGTGTTTTCTTCATCAATATCTATTGATGCAATTCTTCCTTTAGCACCCATATGGTCATGAGATGCAATATTAATTACATTACAATCACTTAGTTTTTGTGATCTGCCACCCATGGAATGGCAATGCCCACATATATTTAGTAAAACGTTGTTATCCTCAATAAATTTTTTTATGGTTTTTGAGCCAATACTTTCTCCATTACCAAATCTTAATCCTCTATCTAAAACTCCATATGGTGGGCAGTGCGAAACTAAAATAACTTTATGTCTTTTTTCCCCACCTAGTTGATTTTTTAAATGCATTTTAATTTCTTCTTCAGAGTATAATGTTATTCCAATGTCTCCTACAGCACCCTCGACACCAACAAATAAATAGTCTTCAATTTTTTGTGGGGAATCATGTAAATCAAAAACTTTTTTGCCATTCAGAATTTTTTTATGTTCTTTAGAACAATCATTCCCAATAACTCCAAATACACCATACTTCGAACATTTTGCCAGTTCTTCAAATTTATTCTCACTAAAGTCCCTTAGGCTTGAACCAAATCTATTTACATCATCTCCTCCGTATAATATCACATCAGGTTTATGTTCAAGACTTTTTACATAATCAATTAGCCCACTAATACTTTGCACTCTCCAATCCGAAAAAGCAAATATCTTCATAAAATCGCAATTTATCTCTTGATTTAAATAGTTTTTGAGATTGCCCCCTATTTAGAGCTTAGTTTTCCGTTAACGAGAGAGCCCTACATCCCATTAATACTTTTCATCTGTTTTTGCCCTACAAAAGTTATCGTTAGCGATTCAAAGTGCCCGGAACCGAATTGGACATAACTCCCTATAACTCAAGATTGCAATATTTTGCAGTTATAGGTGTTATACACTGAAAAATTTGATTACAACAAATGGATAAACTGTTACCACTATGATTAAGTTTAACCTCTTTTCTGTCCCACTCCCCACTGGACAAGTTCAGCTAAAATATTTAAACAAGATGCCATTTTTAATGGTTGAGATGGTTGAGAAATTACAAAAAGGATTGATTGTCTTTCAGGATAAGAAGATTAGAAGACTTTGGTATGATAATGGATGGTATTATTCTGTAATTGATGTGATAGTTGCCTTAACAAATTCAAGTAATCCTAGGAATTATTGGAATATGCTTAAAAATAGGGAGTCAGAGTATGGAGTTGAGTTGTCCACATTTTGTGTACAACTGAAATTACCCTCAGCAGATGGTAAATTCTATGCCACTGACTGTGCTAATACTGAATCTTTGTTTAGGATTATACAATCTATTCCTTCCAAAAAAGCAGAGCCATTCAAACGCTGGCTGGCTCAAGTTGGTTATGATAGAGTACAAGAAATAGAAAACCCAGAACTTGCTCAAGATAGAGTGAAAGAATATTATGAACTTAAAGGTTATCCCAAAGATTGGATTGATAAACGGTTAAGAGGTATAGCTATCAGATGAAAATTATCTGCACTTGATTGATGAAAAAAAGAAGAAATGGATTAAGGAGAAGTAATTTTCCCAGAGAGCCAATAATAACGCTTATAAACTCTAACTATTTTAGAAGAACTATGGTCATTAAAGATATACAGATTAATCAAACAGTAGCTATCCTCTGCGATGGCAACAATATTGAACGAAGTATCCATGAACAATCTAAAAAAAATAATACCATGGTCAATTTTGATACAGTTATCCCAAAATTGTTAAGCAAAAGGGGATTAAACCGCCTGATTTATTTTCGGGAAGGTAAAAGCATTTCTTCAAAATTAGCAGAAAGATTACATGAACACTATTATGGTTCCGTCGTCGCCTGCCATAAATCCGCTGATATTCCATTATCAATTAAAGCGACACAGCTGTCATCAAAGGTTGATACCATTATCATTATGTCCGGCGATTCTGATTATGTTGATTTAGTCCGCCATCTTAAAGGAGAAGGAGTGAGAGTAGAAATTGCGGCTGTGAAAGAAACTACTGCCAGAATTTTAATTGAAGAAGCAGATTATTTCCATCCTATTACTAAAGATGACTGGTTTGTCTATACACCAGCAGGGCTAAATAAGAAAGGATAATCAGAACCATACATTTCTTTTAATTCTTCGTGATACAGCAGCCCTTGATAATTGGTAAAATCAATTGGTCTTGTCTGAAGCATTCTTTTTCCCATAAAATCACAGGTTGAATTATACACCATAAAGTGTAAATGTGGAATTAAGCCTATCCATCCTGATTTGCCTGTATTTCCTATTTCCTGACCTTGTGAAACGTAATCACCAAATTGAAGATAATGAGCACGAATACTCCCTTTCTGAAGATGTTGATAATGAGCAATAGAACCGTCATCATGCCGAATCTCAATAGCATTAGGAATATACCCTCGTGCTTCTTCAATATCAACGCCCGTATAACATTGAGAAGAGCTATCAAGTAAAAGCTTCACTTTTCCAGAACGGGCTGCCACAATCGGCGTGCCATAGGGAAGCTTAAAATCAAGCGCATAAGTGTAATCATTACCATGCCGAACTGCAAAATGGCTGAAAGGGCCATTATATCCCTGAACAATAAGAGGCTCTTCTTCAGTAAAAGGAATAATATATTTTTTGTGAGACATCTTACTCCTCACAATCATCAGTAAAGATTTCGCCGAATGATTTTTCTTGAGAATTATGATCTACAAAACGAAGGTTGGCAGGATCTTTATACTCTCCATTCTTATCAAGATCAACAATGACACTGTTTTCAGTTCTGTCGGCACGCAGGTTGAAAAGATTGCCTTCAACAGCAATGACACCTTCTTCATAGCCATCAACAGTTTCAGGATGAGGATAGACTCCATAGAGCCCATTAAAGCATCCGGACGTAAACTGAATTTGGTCATAAAGTCCTTTCAGTTTAACGAGATCACCATAATTCTTGCCATCAGAACCAATACCGGAAAGAAGAACATACTCTCCAATTGCAACATCCTCTAACTCAGTAACGATAACTCTGCCGTGGTCATTTGGCCGGTCTAAAAAGACCCCGTCTGCTGTCTTCTTCAATGGTAGATAACAATCGGTAGAATGCAAATAAACAGCTGCACAGCCGGTTTCCGGCAAGTGTACAATCGGCTCTTCTGGGACCGCTATCTGCGGAGGATTTTCAGGAGAGGGCAATAAATAGGTATCCGCAGAACGGCATGCTGCCGCTGCTGCCATAATAAGAGGTATTAGTTTTTTCATATCGTGTCAAAAGAAGACTTTATTTATAAACTTTTCTTATTATTTATTACTTTTAAGTGACAATTTATTTCTTCCATACGCACAGTACAGGTTAATAGGACAAATCTCACATTTCGGATTAATCGGCATACAGATTGTCTGGCCGTGGCCAACGAAGAGCTGATTAACCTTAATCCACAGGGGTTTAGGAACAACTGTTTCTAATGCTTTTTCGCTTTCTTCCGGTGTTGCTGTTGTAATCCACCCCAAACGATTAGCAATGCGATGGACGTGGATATCAACGGCAATCGCTGGCAGATGGAAAGCATAATTTAACATGCAGTTGGCAGTCTTCCGACCGACGCCAGGCAATGATGTTAGCGATTGAAAATCATGCGGCACATTGCCATGGTACTTTTCTATTAGTATCTTACTCAGCTGTTGAAGATGTACTGCCTTAACTCGATAAAAGCCAATGCCATAAATTGCTTTTTCCAACGCTGTACGATCTGCTGTCATAAAGTCCTGCGGCGTAGGATAGCGCTGAAAAAGCTTCTTCACTATCGGAATGGTTGTAGAATCTTTGGTGCGGGAACTCAACAGTGTCATCACCAGCATCTGGAAATGTGTATAATGCCCTAACAGTTCCAGCATCGTCGGCTGATGATTCTTCTCTAAAATAGAAAATACTGTTGCTACTTCTTTTTCTGTAACCATAATCAACAGGAAAGAAGAACGATCTTTATAGGTTTTGCTGAAGAAGGCTCTGTCCTGAATAGGGTTAGCAGCATCAGCTTTGAGTTACTAAAACAGTCGTTAAACTCCATAAAATTTTCAATCCTTAGACGAGAAAAAAGAATGTATTATTGTGCTTTAATCGCTAAATAGTCTGCAACAAGCTTTGACAAACCGCTGGCAATCATATCATCCATTGCGGCTACTGCACTGTCACGATCAGCTAAAAGTGTTTCATAACAAATTGTAGGTGTTATTTCTTGTGGAACTGATGGAACTTTATTTTTTGCGGCGCCGCTCAAGTCACTGCGTTCGTGACTTCCATGTTGGGAAGCTTCGGCGCTTCCTAAACGTACCCCACGCAGGGCGTTACGATAGTACACGTAACGATCAATGGCAAAGAAAGTAGAATAGTAGTAGAAATCATACAGCCACGAAGCCCGCGCAAGAAATGTTGTATCCTTTTCACGCAGAGCGCCCTGCACATATCCTGGCATCAATACGAAAATGGATGGAGTTTTTCCTGCATCTGCAAACATCTCCATGTTTAGGCCAAAATTTTCCTCATCGGGACCATAGATACGTTGAGCAGCCATCTTTTGCTGAGAATTCAATCTTTTTACATCTTTAGGATTAACCACTACATGACCGTATCGGTCGTTATTTTTCACAAGTTTTAACCCTTTCAAATCAATAACTACAGTATCTGCATGTTTTAAAGAAGATTGAGCTGCTTCAGTGTCAGGGAAATAATTTCCTTGACCTGTCAGCTGCCTATAGGCTTGATCAATATCTTGTAAAACTAGATTTTGTGATTCACGCGTAATCGCCCATAACTGCTTTTTTCCTTGAACAGTATAAAGTTCGCCATCAGCAGTATAAAAACATCTGCTTCTTAATTCATGATTGGTTCTTCGCTCAGTCGTAAGCTGATCAACATGCTGAAATGTTCCCGGCTCTAATTCCTTGTATGCCAATAAATTTCCAGC
This sequence comes from Nanobdellota archaeon, assembly GCA_030695685.1. GTDB lineage: Archaea > Nanobdellota > Nanobdellia > Woesearchaeales > GW2011-AR9 > JAUYPT01. The sequence continues at coordinate 19,405 of JAUYPT010000126.1, forward strand.
AACGTTTTCTAATGCCATTGTATAAGAGGATAACGTAGATTATTTATAAAACTTTCTTATTACCATTACAAAGTAGTCTTAAGGAACACCGCTAAATTACGAACTGTCCTAGTTTAACGTTGTTATACTAATAACAGTACCAATCCAATAATAATGGTGATGACAGTAACAACAAGACTAAGAACTTTGAATAAATGATTTTTCCATAATTCCACTTTGTGATCATCAAACGGTTCTTTTTTCTTGGCATTTTTCTCAAACTCCATTCTGATTAAATACATCGTTACTAACAGCACGATCAGTGGCACGATGAGGATAAAGAGATGGTACAGATATAATGGAAATGCTGCTGCCCGTGAGGAATCATTCAGTGTCAGCATACGCAGTATAGAAAACACGGTACTTCGTTCTCCTAATGTAAACAAAGCGGAAAAGAAACTAATCAGGAAAATACCGGCAGGTGTTAATAGTGACTTGACAAGCAGCGTTAGATCCAGCTGCAGCTCTTCCGGCATCGTGCCAAAAAATATTTTCCAAGTACTGAAAAATCCTTTGATGTTGGCAAGACCATATACTATTGCGAGAAGAGCAACTATCTTCGTGAAAATGGTAGAAAGCAGCGGCGTGTGCAGGACAGTAAATAAATCAAGCCCACGCACGACAAATGCTGTATATATACCAATGATGCTTAACGTTCCCCAGCGTACCATGACATCGTTATCTTTCAGCGCCATGATGATGGTGAGAAAAATCAATACTAATGCCAGCATGCTCGGGCTAAAGGCATCATTGACCGCAGCCGGTGTTACCAGCGCTAAACTAAGGGTATCAAGTACTTTATAGGGTGCATTCTCACCGACAACGCCGACAACACCGATACTGTTATTCAATGAAGGGCAATTAATCTGCGCTTCGGCAGTAATGACATCTTCCAGCAGATTTTCAATGGGATTAAAACCGATAAAATAATGCTGCCCAATAAAAACAGCTGGAACACCCCGGGACGTTTCAGGAACATTATAGGCATCGTAATACTTTTCCAGTTCTGCAAGATGCTTGAAATCAGTATACACCTCAAATTTGTTCATTTCTACGGAAGGATATTCTAATTGCAGGACGCCAAGATGATTCTCTGCATCCGCGCAGCCGAAACAGTCATTACCATAATAGTAGTAAATGCATTGGGCTGGTTCTTCTGCCAAAACAGTAAGTGATACAAAACTTAAAACTAGAATACTTACAATAAACCAGATACCGCGTTTTCCAATCACCATCTTTTTCTGAGTCTATAAAGAAATCGAGTTTTATAAAGGTTTTCAATTTCTTCCTGCTCTCATTTCTTTTTACGAGAACAAGAAACAGAAAAACAGATAAATAACCTCTTTTTAGGATACTTTATGGTCGAATCTTTAACGGAAGATACATTCAAAAAAGTCATTACTGGCCCAATTCCAGTAATTATTGATTTCTGGGCTTCCTGGTGCGGTCCCTGTACGATGCTGGCGCCTATCTTTGAGGAAGCGAGCAAAAAATACCACGGAAAATTACAATTTGCCAAGATTTCCACGGAAGACTTCCCGGAGATTGCCGAAGAAATAGGCATTATCGGCATTCCGTGTTTGATTATCTTCAAGAATGGATCAGAAGTTGACAGGATTGTTGGCTTTCATCCCATGGAGATGCTGGTGAAGAAAATTGATGGGATTTTAGCAAGGATATAGTAAAGAATGTAAGTTGTTGCTCTTTTTTATAGATTTCGTAGTGATCTTAATTTATATTCCAACAGTCTTCTTTGTTCATCCTGTTGCCAATATTCTTTATGTGCTAACATTTTTGGAAGTCCAATTCTATTAAAATAAACTAATTCCTTGCCTGCTTCAGAATCGAAGGTAGTAATTGCTTCTTTCCACGATGTCAACACTTTTATAGCTTCAGGACAATCAATTCCACACGGTGTAAAACTTGGAGGCGCATAATCAAAAATGTCTGGATAACTTCCCTCAGCTTTAATTTTAGCATCGAGATCTTGCCCAAATTTATAACTCAAATATCGCTGTCCATTTCTCTCCGCTTTTCTTTGTTCAGGAGTTCTTTTTTTGACATATTCTTCCGTGCAACATTCCGGATAGCTTAGTAACCACCCAGAAATTTTGTGATATTCATCTCTTTTTATTCGTCGAGGAAGTGTTAAATAGCGACGCTGAACTGCTGCTAAATCATCTGCTTTTGCAACAACAAACGCTGAATCTAATACATATTTTGGCGTATCCGATTCATAGTCAAGCCCTGTTTCCTTAACGATATCCATGAAATAAGTCCAATTTCCACCTATGATTGTGCCGCGTTTTAATCCTTCGATCACAAGAAGAAGCTGTGCTCTATCAAGTTCATCAAGCGATTTCCATTTTGTACTGTGATATAATTCTTTCATTGTCATAATTTATGTTGATATACTGAAGGACATAAATAGTTGATCCTGTTTGTTATGTCCTTCATATATAATGTCGGATAATAATTACTCATTTATTTTTGTCTGACATTATAGTTCGTTAAATACTTCCTCATCACTTTCAGCAATGGCGGTTCTTCACCATTCTCAACCTGTGAAATCCTTTTTCGATCAGTGTCTGGAACATACGGGCTTTTACTATAATAACTGAAAAATGATTTCAGCATTAATTCATTCTGTGTAAAACCTTCTGCTTCTAATTGCCGGGCGACATCGAAGGCTGCAAGATAGCGCTTTGTAGAATAACCAGCAAAGATAGGTTTTTTAAGTATATTTTTAATAACCTCTTTTCTTTCTAAACCAGCCATTCTTCCCAACTTTGTTTTTTGCCGCAGCACACGGTGGTGATCCAAACCAGCAAATGGAGGAAATTTCAATACTGCTTTTTTTACAGCGTCTTCATTGCCATAAATTGCAGCTGCCTCTGTAATAACACGGTGATGATCATAACTAGCAAATGGAGGAAATTTCAATACTGCTTCTTTAATGGTATCATCATGACATTCATAGATTAAGGCAATGTTATGGAATAAATCTTCCAATTCTTCTTTCGTTTTCCGTTTATGATGAAAATAATCATGCTGAGAAAGGAAAATAGCTTCCGCTGGAGAAAAGCCGATGTCTTCTAATATTGTTTCCAGTGGCATGAATACCTTAAAAGAGGTCTTTTTTATAAAAGATTCTTTGATTTTTGTAAATAGCATCATTCTGCCGCAAAAATTAAATAGAAGCATTTCTTATTACGCCTAAAAATAGGAGGTGTTTTCAATGAAAGTAAAATATGTCGAAGACAAAATTCGTGATCTTATTAATGACATTCGGGTGATGCAGCAGGAAGAAGATGACAACGGCTGCCAGAAAGTGCTGGATGATGCAGCCAAAGATATTGTCTTAAGGTTAGAAGAAATTGCTGTTGTCGTTGGCAAGCTTAAATAATACTGTTAAACTTTGGACGAAATAAAAGGCTATCAACTTACTATATTTCCTGTTTCAAAAACTCACCAGTAAAATTTATATAGTTTATGACTTAATTACTCTTAACATGGCAGAACAAATGACCTTAGACGAATCCCATTTCAAGCGGATGGAAAAAGAACTGTTAGATCAAGTTATGAATGTTTCTAAAGCAATGATTGAAACTTTTAAATTCAGGCTTATTTATGGCACAAAAGTAACATCAGAACAAAATACTAAAACTTTGAAAGCCTTGCAGGAATTTCGTTCTAAGAATTGGAATAAAAATGTTCGTAAAAATGAAGCATACAAACAATACTTAAACACTTACTAACTCTTTCTTTTCCTCAACCATTCTTTAAGTTGTTTTTCTTCTGTA